>JAJXSP010000384.1 GCA_021784515.1 Myxococcales bacterium
CGAGTCGGCGCTCAGCGCGGTTCTTCCTGGATCGCCGCCGCCTTCGGCTTCGCCAGCCACCGCGATTCCCCGCGGTGGGCGAGCACCAGCAGCGCCGGCTGGATCAGGCGCGGCACGCCTGCGAGAAGTTGAAGTCCACGCCCGCGAAGGCGGCGCGCAGCTCCTTCGACAGATCCTCGGTCATCGACTCCTTGGTGATGCCGCTGCGCCACTCGCTGTTGGGGCGCAGTGGCGCCAGCAGCTCGATGTTGTAGAAGCCCGACACGTCGGTGCCGTCGTCGGGGCGACCGAGCTGCTCGCCGAGCGTGATGCGCTGGCCGCCGACGTTCCGGTTGGCGTTGGCCGTCGTCACCTGGCCGAGGTTCAGCCCCTGGCCCTTCAATCGGTAGGGGTCGATCTCGACGTGGTACTCCTTCGTGGAGCCGCCGAACCCGACCACGTCGATCACGCCGGGGACCTGCCGGAACTGCTTCTCGAGGACCCAGTCCTGGGCGGTCTTGAGTACAGGCTTCTCAAAAAGCGGTGGCGCGGAACTTCCCCGTTGACGTTCACGACAAGAGATCCCGCCCTCGAACCAGGCCGGCGACGAGGCCGACGCGCCCGACCGGGGCCTGGGAGATGCGCTTGGGCACGAGCGCGAGCAGCGCCATGATCCCGCCCTCGCCCTCGTTGTCGGCGCGCATGAGGAACGCGAGGTACTTGATGGTGACCACCATGGTCACCGACCAGAGGATGAGCGAGATGACGCCGAGGACGTTCTCGGCGAGCGGGGCGACGCCGTGCGCCGAGTGGAGGCACTCCTGCAGCGTGTACAGAGGGCTCGTGCCGATGTCGCCGAAGACGATGCCGGTGGCGGCGAGCACCAGGCCGGCGAAGGCGCCGCGCGCCTCGGCGGGCGGCCCGTCGGGTGCGGCGCCGCCGGCCGTCGCGGCGCTCTCTGTCGATGCGATCATCCCCAGAACATGCCTCCAAGCGCCGCGCGACGGAGAAAGCTTCTAGCGTCCGCGGCGCCCCTTGCTCGCCCCGACGGAGTCGCCGACAATCGCGCCGCCGCCGCGGCTGCCGACCGGGATCTCCCTCAATCAGGAGTCACGCATGGCCTCCGTTCCGATTCCCATTTCGTCGCGCGCCGACTTCCAGCTCGCGCTCGACGACGCGTTCGTCGCGATCCGCGAATGGATCGCGAAGGCCCCCCGGTTCCAGACCTACCAGGAGATCGAGGTCCAGCTCGGCGCGATGAAGCGCTGGACGGCGAACGGGCGCGCGCCGACGGAGGACGAGCGCAAGTCGATCACCATCGGCCCGCTGGTGCTCCGCGAGCTCGACCCGGAGCCCGATCTCGACACGTACGAGAAGCAGGAGATCCTCAAGGCATGCCACTACTACTTCCGCGAGTGGCCGCCCGAGGGCAAGCCGCCGTACGCCTGAGGGCGAGGGCGATGATGGCCAGCGCCAGCAGCGGCAGGCCCGGCGCGCCGTGGTCGGCGATGGCGCAGCCGACCGCGGAGGCCTGCACGTCCACCGCGACGCGATCGGCGCTCGCATCGGCGCCCGTGGCGACGGTGATCTCGGCGTGGCCCGGCCCGACGGCCCGCACCAGCCCGGCGCTCACCGTGGCCACCGACTCGTCGCTGGAGCGCCACTCGGCGGCGGCGGTGAGATCGGAGCCGTCGCTGCACGCGCCGAACGTGCCGCGCGCGGTGAGCTGCGCCGTGGCTCCGACGCGGAGGTCGAGCGGCGCCGCCGGCTCCAGCGCCACGTGGGTCGCCGCCGCCACCGTCGGCGCGGGCCGGTAGCTCCCGTCGGCGGTGGCCTGCCAGGCGAACGACTGCGCCGCGCCGTCGAGGTTCACCAGCACCAGCACCGTCCGCGCGGCGTCGTTCCACCCGCCCACCGACACGTCCAGGGTGCCGCCGCCGCTCGTCGACGGCGCGCTCTCGCTGCCGCCGGCGCCGTGCACCTTCACCGCTCGCACCGCGAAGGGCCCCGTCGCCACCACGCGCACGTGCAGCGTGTCGGTCGCGCAGTCGCGCGCCGGCTCGAGGTAGATCGCGCCGCGCGGCCCGACGGGGGCGGTGGCGCCGCTCGAGGGCAGCGTCGGCGGCGCGACCGTCTTCACCCCCGCCTTGATCGAGCAGGGGAGGTTCTGCGGATCGTAGTGGCGCCCGTCGTCGCGCTGGCAGGCGAAGAGGTTCCACTCGTGGAACGTGGCCACCGCCTCGTCGAGGGAGGCGAAGCCGAACTGCCGCGCCACCGCCTCGTGGCCCGCCGCCCAGCCGCCCGCCTGCGCCATCGCACGCCACAGATCGAGCACCGCGCGCCGCGGCTGCCGCCCGTGGTCGAGCAGGAACTTCACCCAGACCATGCCCGCGTACTCGAAGCGATCGCCGACGTCGTCGAGGCCGCGCGCCGCGCCCTCGAGCCGGAACAGCCACAGCGCGTCGCGGCCCACGTCGAGGATCGGGTCGCCCTCGTAGAGGAGGTACTGCGCCCAGGTCGCCGTCGCTTCGTAGATCCACGCGCCCGCGCCGACGGTGAGCGCGGCCTGGAGGGCGTGGTGGAACTCGTGCGCGGAGACCGAGCGCGCGCCGACGCGGCCGAGGCCGCGCACCGCCGGGTTCAGCTCGATGTAGGCCGAGTGGCCGCCCGCCACCGGCTCGTAGTGGGTATATCCGTTGGCGTCGATGGCGCGCACGTAGGCGTCGAGACGGTCGTCGCCGCCGCGTCCCTCGTCGGGGAGCGGGGCGGTCCAGCCGTCTTCGCCGACGAAGACGTTCCATGCGTCATCGATGCCGGTGACGAAGTCGTCGACGAGGTCGGGCACGCCGTTTTGTGGGTCGACGTCCTCCGGGTTGACCGCGTCGACCCCCGCGGTCGTGTAGTGCAGGCGCACGCGCCCCGAAGGGGCGTCGAAGATCACCTCGGCGCCGGACAACGCCGGCCGGTCGTCGGCCGCGGCGACCGACGGTGCGAGCAGCGAGACGAGGACGAGCGCCCGGAGCATCGGCGGAGGATAGCGGCGCGGCGGGGCGGCCGTCCACGGCTCTGTGATCCTCACCTATTTCGCCATCGCGGACAGCAATCGCTCGAGCGGCTCCTGGCTGACGGTGATCGCGCCGCGGCCGGGCTGGTTCAGATCGAGCGTCACCCACACCACCATGCCGACCAGCACGATGAAGGCGACCGTGGCGACGAGGTGGCGCTCGCCGCCCGCTCCCTGCTGCATCCCGATCAGCAGCGTCGAGAAAATCGAGGCCAGCGCGAGCAGTGCCACGATGCTCGTCGGCAGGCGGTGGCGGATGGCCGCCAGCCGGGCGGCGTGATTGCTGGTGAGCGCGTTCAATGTATTGACCAGTGGAATCGTGACCGGGGTCCGGCGAATGACGGCCTCGTGGACGAGCGCCTCCATCTCGCGGTGCATCGTGCTGACGCCTTTCAACTCGCGGGTCAGGGCCGCGTTGTCGGGGTGCGCGCGGGCGATCGCCAGGCGGCGCTCGAGGTAGCGGCGGACGACGCCCTGCAACTGGCCGCGCTCGGGCTCGTCGAGGAGGCTGGCGCAGGTGTAGAAGTCGCCGATGGCGTTGCTGTCGTCGACGAGGCGGTCGCGCCGCAGGTTGTGCTGCTCGACCGCCATCGAGAACGTGAACGCCAGGAGCAGGCCCAGGATCGCCAGGATGGCGTCGTTCAGCCGGCTCTCGGGCGGTCCACCGACGCGCGGCCAGCGCCTCGCGAGCCAGATGCCGAGCACGAAGGTCGCACCCATCACCGCCGACAACCCGACGGCCTGGAGCCATGCCGGCGTGCCCATGCGACCTCCTGTGGGGAAGATCGTCGCGGGCTCTCGTCGAGCAAGGCGAGGTTTCGCGCCTGCGGCGAGCGCCTATTTGCAGAAGCCCGAGCAGGTCAAGCAGCAACCGCCACTCGAGCAGCACAGGTGGCTCGCGCACTGCGTGCCGTCCTTGCAGGGCGCTCCCGACCCACCACCGGCTGCGCCGGCGTCCGGACCGGCGCCCGCGTCCGGGCCGGTTCCGCCACCATTGTCGATGACCGCGCCATAATCGGTGAAGCTGGTCACCGGGAAGCTGACGGTCGAGGCGGCGGAATCGACCGTGACCTGGGCGTGCTTGAAGAGGAGCGTGGTGCCGTTGGCCTCCTGGCCGGCGACCTCCAGCGCGTTGGCCGAGGCGCCCGCGGTGAGCGCGAAGGGCAGGGTGATGGTCGCCGCGGCGAGGAATTTGGTTCCATCGGGGCCGAAACGGACCACCGGGCCGGCGGCAGCCTGGCTGCCATGACTCACCGAAACGGGGCTCGGGGAAATGGTAATGGTGGTGTCGCTGGAGAGCGCGCCGCTGGGGATGTGGATCGACGTGCCGGCGAGCGCCGTGTTGTCGCTGGCGGTGACGGTGATCGTCCCTCCCGCGGCGGCGGTGATGACCTGGCTCTTCGTCGCATCGGGCGTGCTCGAATCGCCGGGAGAGCACCCGATTGCGGCCCCTCCGAGACCAACGAGCAATCCGAACAACGATGCCGACGCCGATACTGCTGACCTCATGGGAATCTCCTTTCGTGCAACCGATTGCGATTATCCCGGCTTTCGATCTTCACGGCCGATCTGCGAGCCGCCCATCCTCGTGCCCCGAAATCAGGACGCCTGCGAATGCATCCGCGTCACTGGCCGGGCCCGCCCGCGTCGACGATGCCGCCGTCCGTTTTCTCGAGGCAGTATCCGAGGTCCATGATCGGCGACGTGAGCGGCACGCAGGTGCAGTTTGCGGGTGGCGACTTCGTATCGCAGGTCGGCTCGCATTTCTCCGCGCCGTTGACCGTGACGCACGAGTCGCCCGCGACGCAGTCGAACCACGAAAGGCATGGCGCCCCGGTCGGCGAGTTTCCCGGGGTGAAGCACAGCGGGGCGTTGTCCGCGGCGAGCACGCAAGCTCCCGGTCCGCCGCCGAGCTGTGGCGAGACGGTGCAGGCCGCCGGGGAGCTCAGGATGTCGCAGCCCGGAAGGCACGTCGACCAGAGCGGTTTATCCTGTCTGTCCGTCAACACGCCGTTGCAATAGAAGCCATTGGGACAGGAGACGGGGGGGGAGAAATCACAGAGCGTCTCACAGTAGTTGCCCGGGCCCGCCCAGGACGCGCACGCGAGACCCTTGGCGCACTCGTCATTCGGCGCCATCGGGTCGCAGGGGGTGCCGTCCTTCCCCTGGCCCGCCGGAATGCATTGTCCGTTCATCGCCATCGGCACCCGGAGAACGCACTTGCGCAGTCCTGCAATTGGATACTGCAGGGGGGCATTGCCAGATCGGCGCTCGCCAGATCGTGCATCGCCATGTCGCCCGTCGGCGGCTCGTGCATGGCCATGTCGCGCGGCGGCCCGTGCATCGCCAGGTCGCGCGGCGGCCCGGGCGCCAGGTCGGCCGTCTGGGCGGGCACGCATTGTCCGGCCAGCTCGGGCGACGCCGATTGATCCCACCGCGCGCCGCTCGCGCAAGCTCCGTCGGGGAAGGCGCAGGATCCCCGCACGCACTGGCCCGGCGCCCCGGCGCTCACGCACGGCGCATCCAAGTCGCAGGAAAACTGCCCTTCCGAGAGGCAGCCACTCGCGATCGTCGCGGTCACGGCGAGGGTCGCGAGCCCGATCGCGCGGTACGTCCGTTCCCTCGGTCCCCTCATCGCTGCGCTCGGAATCAGAACCCGCCGAACAGGCATACGCCGCCGAGTGACGGCGCCACCGTGATGGAGACCGCGCGATCGGTTCGTTCGGCGCGCGACCGCAGCGCGAGCACCGTCGCGCCCGCGGCGACCGCCGCCACGCCGACGCCCGCGAGCGCGACGCCCGCCGCACGCTCGTCGTTGATCGTCGCAATGCTCGATCGATAGGTGTCGAGGTCGGCCGTTTGATCGCCGTCGCCGTGCGCGAAGCCGAGGCCGCCGAGGACGGCGCCAGCGCCGGCGGCGGCGAGGCCGACCGCGAGGAGCGCCACGCCGATGCGCAACCGCGCCTGCGAGCGCTTCGGGCCCTCCTCCGGGCGGGGCGTCGTCGCGGGCGACTCCACGCGCGCGGTTCGAGCGGCCCGCGCGCTCGGGGAA
>JAJXSP010000385.1 GCA_021784515.1 Myxococcales bacterium
GATGGTCTATCGGACGCCGCCGTCGCCCGAGATGGTGCCGCGGCTCCGCGCGCGCCTCGAGGAGCTGTTCGTCGCCGAGGAGGATCGGCGGCGTGGCGCCGGCGCGCGGCTGGTGGAGGCGGCGCTCCGCTTCGCGCGCGGCCGTGGCGCCGACCAGCTGCTCCTGACGGTGTGGGAGGGGAACGTCGCCGCCGAGGGCTTCTACCGCGCGATCGGCTTTTCGCCCGTGAGCCGCGTGCTCGGGAAATCGTTGTAGCCGCTCACGCCCGCGCGGGCGCGCCGTGCCAGCCCACCAGCTCGGCCGGCGCCGTCGCGAGGAAGACCTCGAAGCGACCCTCGACGGCCAGGATGTCGCGGACCGCGTCGCGGAAGGCGCGGAGGGCCAGCGGGTCGGCTCCCCGATCGCCGCGCCGCCGCCGGCGCCCTCGCCGGCCAGTCCGCTCCGCTTCGTTCCCTGCTCGCTGTTCCGCGTCGTCCATCGGCACCTCGCTCGTCGGTGACAGCGATGGAGCACGCCGCGTTCCACCGGCGCGCCCGACGGCGGAGGGTCAGCCCTTCACGCCGCCCGCGGTGAGCCCGCCCACGAGGTGCCGCTCGAGCGCGAAGAAGAGCGCCATCACCGGCAGCGACACGAGGATCGCGGCGGCAGCGAAGTGGCCCCACTCCGTCGAGTAGTCGCCGACGTAGCGCTGCAGCGCCACCGGCAGCGTGAACATCGTCGGGTCGTTCATGAAGGTCGCGGCGAGGATGAACTCGTTCCACGCGGTGAGGAACGAGAACAGCGCGGTGACGGCGAGGGCCGGGCGCGCCAGCGGGAGGGCGACCTTCACGAAGGCGTCGAAGCGCGTTCCGCCGTCGAGGAGCACCGCCTCCTCCAGCTCGCGCGGGAGGGAATCGAAGTAGCCCTTCAGCATGAACACGCAGAACGGCACGGCGGTGGTGGCGTAGACGAGCACCAGCCCGGCGAGGTGGTTGAGGAGGTGGAGCCGATCGAGGAGGACGTAGAGTGGAATCGACGTGACCACGCCGGGGAACATCTGGGACAAGAGGAAGGCGCGCAGCGACAGCGTGCGGCCGGCGAAGCGGAAGCGCGACAGCGCGTAGGCGGCGCTCGTCGAGAGGACGAGGCCGACCAGCGTCACCGCCGCCGCGACGATGACCGAGTTGGCGAGCTGTCGGCCGAAAAGCCAGTGGCCGGCCATGTCGCGGGTCGAGACGACGTCGACGAAGTTGGAGAGGGTGGGGTGCTCGGGCCAGGGCGTCGACGAGGTCGAGAAGCCCTGCGAGGGCGTGATCGCCATCTTCACCACCCACACCACCGGGTAGAGCGTCGCCGCGGTGGCCGCGATCAAGACGAGGTGGGTGAGGGCTCTTTCGATTCGGCTCATCGGCGCCTCGCCGCCGTCGAGGATACACGAGCGGCGCCCGTCGTGGAGGCTGGCGGCGACTCGCTCGGCCGGAGCGCGACTACGCCGCGCTTCGCCTTCCCCCGTCGAGGACCTCGCGCACCTTGATCGCCAGACCGTCGGCGGAAAACGGCTTCTGGAGGAAGTGCGTGCCCGGGAGCAGCACGCCATGGTGGACGATCGCCTCGTCGGTGTAGCCCGACATGTAGAGCACGCGCAGCGCGGGGTGCGCCGACGAGAGCCGCTCGGCGAGCTCGCGCCCGCTCATCCCCGGCATCACCACGTCGGTGAGCAGGAGGTCGATCCTGCCTCCGCCCTCGACCGCCGCGAGCGCCGCCGCCGGGTTCGCCGCCTCGATCACGCGGTAGCCGCGCTCGGCGAGGACCCGCCTTGCCTGGCGGCGCACTCCGTCGGCGTCCTCGACCAGCAGGATCGCCTCGGAGCCGGTCGCGGGGCGCGCGGGCACGCGCTGCGCCGCCGTGCGGATCTCCCCTTCGGCGGCGGGGAGGTAGATCTTGAAGGTCGTGCCGAGCCCGGGCTCGCTGTAGAACCAGATCGAGCCGCCGCTCTGCTTCACGATGCCGTACACCGTCGAGAGCCCGAGCCCGGTGCCCTTGCTCTTGTCCTTGGTGGTGAAGAACGGCTCGAAGATGTGGCTTCGCACGCCCTCGTCCATGCCGGCGCCGTTGTCGCTCACCGCCAGCATGACGTGCCGCCCGGCGCGCGCGCCCGTGTGCCGCTGAACGTACTCGTCGTCGAGGGTCACGTTGCGCGTCGAGATGGTCAGCTTGCCGCCGCTGGGCATCGCGTCGCGGGCGTTGACGACCAGGTTCATGATCACCTGCTCGAGCTGGCCCGGGTCCGAGTCGATCGGCGCGATCTCGTCGGCGAGGACCACCTTCAGCTCGATGTCCTCGCCGATCAGGCGGCGCAGCATCTTCTCGACGCCCTCGACGATCCGGTTGACCGAGAGGATCTCGGGGACCAGCACCTGCTTGCGGCTGAAGGCGAGCAGCTGGCGGGTGAGCGCGGTGGCGCGCTGGCCGGCCTTTTCGATCTCGGCCACGTCGGCGAGCCGCGGGTCGCTCGGAGCGAGGTCGGCGCGCAGGAAGCCGCACGAGCCGAGGATCACCGTGAGGAGGTTGTTGAAGTCGTGGGCCACGCCGCCGGCCAGCCGGCCGAGGGACTCCACCCGCTGCATCTGCCGCAGCTGCTCGTGGAGGGTCGACTCGCGCTGGCGGCGGCGATCGCTGTCGAAGAGGATCCCGGCGGCGCGGCACACCACCTCGAGGTCCTCGGCCTCCGCGAGCGCGTAGGGGCTCGCGCGGTTGGCGAGGCAGATGAGGCCGGCCACGCGATCGCCGGCGCGGACCGGCACGGCGAGCAGGCGCTCGAGCGGCGGGTGTCCGGCGGGCAGGCCGTCGACGAGGCCACCGTCGAGCACGACGGGCTCGCCTCCGTCGATGACCTTCGCCAGCAGTCCGTCGAACCGCGGCAGCACCAGCCGGCCGTCATGCTCCATCCGCCCCTGCGCCGCGCGGAACGCGTCGCGGGCCTCGGTCGGCGTCGCCGGGCCCGCGAACACCACGTGGAGCCGGCGCTCATCGTCGAGGATGCCGAGGAAGCCCGAGCTGCTCGCCGTCTTGCGGAACGCCGCCTGGAGCAGCATGCGCGCGGCCTCGCCCCAGTCGCCGCGCTCGACGAACGACGCCATCGCCTGGCCGATCTCGGCCAGCATCTCGGTTTGCGCGCGCAGGGTGCGTTCGGCCGCCTTGCGCTCGCGGATGTCGAGCGCCATCAGGATGGGGTGTCCTTCGACCAGCGCGGCGCCGACGAGCGCGGGGACGCGGCCGCCGTCGCGGTGGACGAACTCCGTCTCGAACGGTGCGATCGTGCCGCTCTCGCGCAGCCGCCGGAGGCGCGACCGGTTGGGCTCGCGTTCTTCGGGCGGGACGATCCGGTCCCAGTGCAGCGCGCCGGCCTCGAGGTCGTCGCGCCCGTACCCGATCATGCGAAGGAAGGCGTCGTTCGCCTCGTGGACGGAGATCGCGTCACCGGTGAGGACGCCGGCGACCCCGGCTGCGAAGATGCCGCGGACCCAGCTCTCGCTCGTCTTCACCGCCTCCTCGGCCCGCCGCCGCTCGGTGAGGTCAGTCACCATGACCATCGCCCCGATCAGCTCGCCGCGGTGGCGAAGCGGGTAGGCGCGGAAGTCACACGCGAAGGGCGTCCCGTCGCTGCGCCACATCGTCTTTTCGCGGCGGGTGATCGGTTCGCCGGCTTGCAGCGCCTGCCGGAGCTCGCACTCCGTGGCGGCATAGGCGGAGCCGTCGGGATGGCGGCCGTGCATCAGCTCGTGCAGATCGCGTCCGAGGATCTCCCGGACGTCGGCGTGACCGAGCATCGCCACCGCCGCCGGGTTGGCGAACGTGCAGCGCGCGTCGCGGCCCACCGCGAAGATCGCCTCGGACGCCGCGTCGAGCAGCAGGCGGGTGCGCGTTTCGCTCGCGCGCAGCTCCTCGTCCGCGCGGCGCTGGGCCTCGAAGCGCTCGCGATCCAGGCGCGCCTCTCGCCGCCGCCACAGAAAGCCGAGCAGGCTGGCCGCCGCGAGGATCGACGTGGAGACGAGCAGGCCCATGAGCCGCGCGATGCTCCGCACCTCCTCGTACGCCTCGGCGCGGTCGATCTTGGCGAGCAGGATCCACTCGGTGCCGGGAATGGGGCGCGCGAAGGCGAGCACCGGGACGCCCCGGTAGTCGATCCCCTCGAGGGCGCCGCGGCGTCCGGCGAGGGCCTGGGTCGCCGGCAGATCGGAGGCGCCGAGCGGACGGCGCATGGGCGGCGCCGCCGCGTTGCTCGCGGGCCTCACGTCGAGGTACTCGATCTCGCTGCCGACCCGCCGCACGACGAGCGTCTCGGCGCTGCGGCTCGGGATCGGCCACGCGCGGACGTAGGGGAACAGCTTCTCCTGGGCGTCGAGGCGCGCGATGACCCAGCCGTCGGCGCCGGGGACTGCCGTCGAGCGCACGCGCTGGATGAGGTCCACGAAATCGGTCCCCGACGGCGAGATCGCGAAGTCGCTGACCACGCCTTCGGGCGCCGCGGCGGCGCGTTGCAGCTCGCCGGATGCGTCACCGAGCGGCGCATCGGTGCCGAGGCGGAGGCGCACCCCGCCCGCGGCATCGACGAAGTACAAGCCCCGGTATTCGTGGTTGCGGGCCAGACCCGCGTAGACCTCCGACAGCTCGCGCGCCGGCGTCTCATCGATCGGGCCGGAGAGCGCCTGCTCGACGCCGCGGCGCAGGCGAGGCACCTCGACGAGGAAGCGCACCTCGGCGGCCCGTTCGTCGCGCCACGTCGCGAGCTGGCGGACCTTGAGCGCGGCCACCGCATCGAGCACCGCGGTGGCGCGTCGCTCGAGCACGCGCTCCTGGGCGCGGATTCCGGCGACGCCGACGCCGACGATGGCGGCCGACAACAGGAGGAAGATCGCGAGGAGGCGACCCCAGGGCGGGATGCGTGAAGGGCGGAGCGCGCGAGGCATTCACCCTCACAGTAACCTTCCAGGGAGGACGCGCAGCGGTCGCCCGCCGATCTGCCGCGGGCCGGTCGCGCCCGTCTCCTGGATCAGGTGTCTTCGGACGGCGGCGCGGCCCGTCGTGCCGCGATCGACTGCACCACCAGCACCACGAAGATCAGCACCGCGAACGCCGCCGCGTAGCCATAGCGATGGCCGCGCGTGAATGCCCAGCGGTAGGCCTGCGAAACCAGGATGTCCGTCGACCCGTCCGGCTCTCCGCCCGAGACGAGGAAGACGACGTTGAACATGTTGAAGGTCCACACCGCGCCGAGGATCACCGACGGCAGGAGCGCCGGGCGGAGGAGCGGCAGGATCACCCGCCGCAAGAGCTGGAAGCGATTGGCGCCGTCGAGGCGGGCCGCCTCCTCCAGCTCGCGCGGGATCTGCGAGAGCGCGCCGAGGGTGACGACCATCATGAATGGGAATCCCAGCCAGACATTGGTGCAGAGGTTGGCCGAAAAGGCGGTCCAGAATTTCGAGAACCACGCCACCGGCGCGAGGCCGAGCATCCTCAGCAGGCCATTGATGGCGCCAAATTGCCGGTGGAACATCCCCTTCCAGATGAGGGCAGTAATGTAGTTGGGGACCGCCCAGGGGACGATCAGCAGGACCCGATAGAGGCCGCGCAGCTTGAGGAGGGGGTTGCGCAGAAGCAACGCCAGCGCCACGCCGAAGGCGACGTGGAGCGTGACGTTGGCGACGGTCCACAGCGCGGTGACGGCGAGGCTGAAATAGAAGGAGAGCGGGTCGGAGATCGGCTGCTCGCGCGAGGCGAGGATGTCCACGAAGTTGGCCAGTCCGATGAATCGCCAAGAGGCGCCGTCGAAATGGAAGAGCGACATCGCGGCGCCGACCGCGAACGGCGCGAAGACGAGCGCCACCATCGCCACCATCGCCGGGGCGAGGTAGGCCCAGGCGGCGCGGGTCGACGGCGCGACGACCTCGGCGCGCGCGCGGCGGGCGAGGGCCACCGCCAGCGCCGCGAGGAGCGCCCCCACCAGCAAGGCATAGGGCACGCGAGAGGCCTCGGGCGGCGCGGGCCGCAGCGCGACCCCGATCCGGCGATCGGCCTCGCGCAGGGCGGCGGCGGGATCGTCGGGGAC
>JAJXSP010000386.1 GCA_021784515.1 Myxococcales bacterium
GCCGACGCCTCCCCCGCCGCCCGTCGCCACCACGCGATCGCCGATCGACGCGGCCGGGCCGCGGCCGAGGGCAACGGCGCGCTTCGGCGGCGCGGTGCAGGTCGCGCTCGGCGCGACGCCCGGCTTCGCCCTCGGCTTCGTCGCGCTCGCCGGGCTTGGCACCGGCCGCTTCTCGATCGATCTCGAGGGGAGCGCGCTGCCGCCGCGGTCGTCTTCGGCATCCGGCGGCCTCGTGTCCGTCGCGATCTACGCCGCCACGATCGCGCCGTGCATCCACCTCCGGATCTTCGCCGCGTGCGTCCTCGCCTCCGCCGGCGCACAGCGCTCCGACGGCACCGGCTTCGCGCTGTCGTGGCAGCAGCAGACCACCGCCTGGCTCGCCGGCGGCGCCCGCGCGGCGCTCGAGATCCCGCTCGCACGCGGCCTCGCGCTCGCCGTGCGGGCCGACCTCGTCGCGCCGATCGTCCGCACCCACCTGCAGGTCGACGGCGCCGACGTCTTCGCCCCCTCGCCCGTCGCCGGCGTGTTCGGCCTCGGCCTGCTCGGCGCCGCGCCGTGACGGATCGCGCGGCCTCGTCCCAATCGATCGGTGTGAAGAGCGCCCTCGCCGCCTCCGGCTCCGCACCCACCGCCGGCGAAGCGGACCGCGCCGCGCCGCTCGACTTCCGCGCGATCTACGACGCGGAGTTCGGCTACGTGTGGCATTCGCTGCGCCGCCTGGGCGTCGCCGAGCGCGATCTCGAGGACCTCGCGCACGACGTGTTCGTCGCGTTCTACCGCGGCCGCGGCAACTACGACTTGGCGCGCCCGCTGCGCCCCTGGCTCTTCGGGATCGCCTTTCGCGTCGCCTCCGACGATCGGCGGCGCGCGCGTCACCGCTTCGAGGTCCCGCACGAGGCCCCCGAGGCGACCGACGGCTCGCCGATCGCCGACGAGCAGGTCGCCGCCGCCGAGGCGCGACGGCTCGTGCAGGCGGCGCTCGCGGCGCTCGACCTCGATCGCCGCGCGGTGTTCGTGATGCACGACCTCGACGGCCACGCGATGCCCGAGATCGCCGCCGCGCTCTCCGTCCCGCTCAACACCTGCTACTCCCGGCTGCGCCTCGCGCGCGAGCAGTTCACCGCCGAGGTGCGCCGGCGCCAGGCGAGAGGCCTGCCATGACCGAGCCACCGCCCCTGCCGCCCGATCTGCGCGCGCTCCTCGACGGGGAGCGCGCGGCGCCCGAGCCGCCCGCCGCGATCCGCGCGCGGGTGCGACGCCGTGTGCTCCTCAGCCTCGGGATCGCTGCACCCATCGCCGGCGCTTCGGCGGCGTCGACGGCCAGCGCCGCCTCGACCGGCACCGGCGCCTCGTCGGCCGCGGCCACCGCCGTCGGGAGCGCGGCCATCGGTTCGTCCGCGCCGTCGCTGCTCGCCTCGGCGCTCGGGTTGAAGGGGCTCGTGGTCGTGGCCGCGGTCGGCAGCGCGGTCGGCGGCGGCTACGTCGCGCAGCGGCACCTGGTTCATCGTCCAGCGGCGATCGAGGCGCCGGCGCGGCGGCCGCCCGCGCCGTCCCGCAGGGTCGTGACGCCCGCGTCCGCGCCGACGGTGACGCCGGCCGCGCAGGCGCCGATCGTGGAGCCGCCTGTTGCCGAGACGCCCGTCGCGCAGCCTCGCTCGCCGGTTCATCGATCGGTCGCCCACGCCGCGCCGCCCGTCGAGAAGCCGGCGCCTCCGCCTCCGCCCCCGCCCCTCGCCGCCGAGCGCGCGCTGCTCGAGGAAGCGCGCGCCTCGCTGGGCGCCGCCGATCCGGCTGCCGCCCTCGCTGCCCTCGATCGCCACGCGGCGCGCTTCTCCGACGGCATCCTCGCCGAGGAGCGCGAGGGCCTTCGCGTCAAGGTGCTCGCCGCAGCCGGCCGCGCCACCGAGGCCCGCGCGCGCGCCGAGGCGTTCCGCGCCCGCTACCCCGAGAGCATCTTCCTCCCCGCGATCGAATCGTCGCTGCGCGCGATCCCGTGACGGACGAGACGCCCTCGCCCCAATCGATCCATGAGGCGACCTTCCGTTCGCCGTCGAGTGAGGAGGGCACGATGCGACGAGTTGCATTCACGGTCGCGATCCTGGGGATCGGCGCGCTCGGCGCGTGCACGATCGATCGCACCATCGGGATCAACCAGCCGGACGACGGCGGCGCGGCGGTCCTCGACATGGCGACCTGGCGGCCGAGCGTGGACCTCGCGCGGGCACCCGCACCCGACCTCTCGCCGAACTCTCATTCCGGCAAGGTCGACTTCCTCTTCATGGTCGACGACTCGAACAGCATGGCGGCGATGCAGGACGTGCTCGCCCGGTCCTTCGTGAACCTCCACAAGTTCCTCCTGGCAAAGGTCACCGCCGAGGGCCGCACCGTCGATGTCAACCTCGGCGTGGTGACCTCCGACTACGGAGCGGGCACGACCGGCGCGCCAGGGTGCCAGCCCTCGCCCGGCGGGAAGGCGGGCAGGCTCCAGGCGATCGGCGCCGGGGCGAAGCAGGGCTGCCTCCCGCCCGTCGGCGCCAACTTCATTCACGCGGTCTTCGCGCCCAACCCGAACGGTTGGGATCCGAAGGATGGCGAAAACAACCTCCCGCCCGGTCAGGACTTCGAAGCGACCTTCGCCTGCATGAGTGCCGTCGGTGCGCAGGGCTGCGGCTTCGAGCACCAGCTCGAGTCGGTCCATGCTGCGCTGCACAACAACATCCCCGAGAACAAGGGATTCCTGCGCGACGACGCGCTGCTCGTGGTGGTGTTCGTGACCAACGAGGACGACGCCTCGGCCTCGCCGGCCACCGACGTGTTCGATCGCAACAAGGCCCAGCAATATGGCTACGAGGACTCCTACTCGCGCCAGACGCGCTTCGCGATCGTGTGCGGCCCCGACCCGGGCGCGTTCCCGCCCTACGCCGATTCGAACGGCCCGCTTTCGAACTGCCGCCCTGCGCCCAACCCGAACGCGAGCGAGAACTACGCTGGCGATGGCCCGGGCAAGCAATACGACGTCTCGCGCTACATCGACTTCTTCACGAAGCCGCGGTGGCAGGGCGGCGTGAAGGACGATCCGCTGCGGGTGATCCTCGCGTCGATCGCCGCGCCGGCAGACCCGGTCACTGTGATCCTGGGCAACCCGGCGACGCCGGCCGGCCAGTCCTACCTGCAGTGCGGACAGCTCAACGAGAATTCGACCCCGCCGTGCGTGCCGCTGCTCCAGCACTCGTGCACGAATCCCCAACGGCCCGTGCTGTTCGGCGACCCGGCCGTACGCCTCTCGGCCGTCGTCAACGCGGTGCAGCTCCACACCGGGAGCTCGATCTGCGACGGCGACTACGGCGACACGATGGTCTCGATCGCCAAGATCGTCGACGCCTACCTCGGACTCTAGCGTCGGGAAGCCCGTCCGCGCGCCTCGCGTATCCAGATCGAGCGCGCTCCTCGCGCGTTTCATCGGACACGGAGGCGCTCGATGGACGTGTCGCTGGTCCTCACCCACGATTGCAACCTCGGCTGCCGGTATTGCTACGCCGGCGCCAAGGCCCGCCGCGTGATGAGCGCCGAGGTGGCGTCGCGCGCCCTCGACCTCGCGTTTTCCGACGGGCGGAAGGAGGTCCAGCTGTCGTTCTTCGGCGGCGAGCCGACGCTCGAGTGGGAGCGCCTGGTGCGCGCCACCGACGAGGCGACGCGCCGCGCGCAGGCCGCCGGGCGCGACCTGGTCCTCACCGTCACCACCAACGGCACGCTGCTCGACGACGAGCGGGTGCGCTTCCTCGTCGAGCGCGGCTTCTTCGTCGGCCTGTCGATCGACGGCGTGCGCGCCGCCCACGACGCCACGCGCCCCACCCGCGGCGGCCAGCCGAGCTTTGACGCCGTCTCGCGCGGGCTCGACCTGCTGCTCGCCCACGGTGCGTGGTTCGAGACGATCTCCGTCGTCGATCCGGCCAACGTGCGCCTGCTCGGCGAGTCGGTGCGCTGGCTGGCCGAGCGGGGAGTGGGGCGGATCTCGCTCAACCCGAACTTCTCGGCCGAGTGGTCGGACGACGATCTCGCCGCGTGGGAGCGCGGCTATCGCGCCGCCGCCGACCTCTACGTCGAGCGCAGCCTCGCCGGGCGCCCGCTGTACGTGAACGCCATCGAGGACAAGCTCATCACGCACGTGAAGGGCGGCTACGCGGCCGAGGACCGCTGCTCGATGGGGCGCACGTCGGTCGCCGTCGCGCCGTCGGGCAACCTCTACCCGTGCGAACGGATGGTCGAGGAGGATCGCGATCCCGCGCTGCGCATCGGCAGCGTGTTTGGCGGCCTCGACGAGGAGCGGCGCGGCTGCCTCGCGGCGCAGGCCGGGCCGGTCAACGAGGAGTGCGGCGGCTGCGCCGTGCGGCCGCGCTGCATGAGCTTCTGCGCCTGCGCCAACCGCGCCGAGACGGGATCGATCGCCGTCGCGGGCGGCGCCCAGTGCTGGCACGAGCGGATGGTGCTGCGCGTCGCCGACGAGGCGGGCGCGCGGCTGTGGAAGGCGCGCAACCGCTGCTTCCTCCAGCGCGTGTACGCGTGGCAGGAGGTGGCGTGATGCGCCGGGTGCAGGCGGGGGCGGCGCGGTCGGTCGGATTCCCGTCGCTGCGCGCGGCGTGGCGGCTCCTCCAGGCGGCCTCGATCCTCGGCGCGCCGCTGGCCCACGGCGACGCCACTTTGCCCACGCCGCGCTCCGCGCAGGATGGCCGGGGCGCCCCCGCGACGACGGTGCGCAACCCGCCGCGGGTAAACGGCCACGCCGCGATCGTGACGCCGCCGCGCGCGCCCGGCCCGGAGAAGCCACCCGCGCCGGCGCCCGACGCAGGTGCGCCCAGGCACCTCGCCGGCAAGGCCCGGGTGGTCCGTCCGCCCGCGGCCCCCGACGGCGGTTCGGCGCGCCTGCTCCTGCTCCACCCCCATGCGCCCGACGAGCCGTGCTTCGTCGAGGACGCCCCGCCGTCGAGGATCGCCTGATGCGCCGTCCGTCACCCGCCGCCCCGCGCCCCGTCGAGTACCCGCGCCTCGAGAGTGCCTGGCGCCTGCTCACCGATGGACTGCCGTCGCTGTGGATCGCGGCGCCGCTCGCGCTCGCCGGCAGCGTCGAGCTGGGGCTCGTCGCCGAAGCGCGCGCCGACGCCACCGTGCCCCCGCCCGGTCAGGGCAAGAATCCGGGCGCCGGCGTGAAGGGCAAGCGCCCGGCTCCGGTGCTGACACCCATGCCGGAGAAGCGCGTGCGTCTCTCCGGCGACATCGCCGTCGTCGATCCGCCCACCCCGCCGCCATCGCCGCGCGACGGCAAGCCGGCGCCGAAGGAGCAGCCCACCGACGGAGGCGTCGCCCCACCGAAGGCGCCCGCGCCCCGGCCGACGCCCAGGCCCCCCGGCAGGCCGCCCCGAGCCGACCGGGAGCTCGGCCGCCTGCAGCTCCCCTCGGCGCGCCCGCGCGGGGCGGTGGTGATGGTGCTGCACCGACACGGCCCCGACGAGCCCTGCCGCACGCCGGCCCTCGACGACGACGACGGTTAGGCGCCCGGCCGAAATAATGTCGCCATTCTCGGCGGTCGAGGCGCCCGATCCGGCGAGGAGCGACGAGAGAGCTTGCTCTCTGCAAGTGACCGACGAGCAACGAAGTCGGTCGGGATGGATCGGCTGCCCAGTTGGCGAGATTATTTCGGCCGGGCGCCTTAGGCGCCCGATCAGGAATTAGTTGATCAGAGATCGCCGTTGAGGCGCCCGATCCGGCGAGGAGCGAGGAGAGAGCTTGCTCTCTGCAAGTGACCGACGAGCAACGAAGTCGGTCGGGATGGATCGACGGTGAGATTGAGCAAGTTATTCCTGATCGGGCCCTAAGTCCCTCGCCGAAGGCGCCGCTTCTAGGCGCCCTCGACGAGCCGCGCCAGCGTGCGCAGGTGCCCGCGCGCGTTCT
Source organism: Myxococcales bacterium (assembly GCA_021784515.1). Lineage (GTDB taxonomy): Bacteria > Myxococcota_A > Polyangia > Palsa-1104 > SHYY01 > SHYY01. Next base: position 5,947 of record JAJXSP010000386.1, read on the forward strand.
CCAGCTGCTCGGTCGCCTGCGACAGCGCCTCCGACACCACCTGCACCGACTCCGACGGCGCGGTCAGCACCGCCGCCTCGTCGCCCGCGGCGCGCAGGCTGGCGCGCAGCCCGGCGAGGGCGTCGCCGACGA
>JAJXSP010000387.1 GCA_021784515.1 Myxococcales bacterium
CAGCGCGAAGGTGACGCCGCGCGCCGGCGCGTTCGGGCGCACTTCGAGCCGCCCGCCGTGCGCGAGCGCGATGTTCTGCGAGAGCGCGAGGCCGAGCCCGTGGCCGTCGCGGCGCGTGGTGGTGAAGGGCGGGAAGAGGCGGTCCGCCACCTCGGGGGCGATGCCGCGGCCATCGTCGCGCACCTCGATCACCGACCACGCGCCGTCGCTGCGCGCGGAGATCGTCACGCGCCCCTCGGCGTCGATCGCCTGGCACGCGTTGACCGTGAGGTTGATCAGCACCTGGAGCAGCAGGTCCGGATCCGCCGCCACCGAGCGCGACGCGCCGAGCAGCACATCGATCCGCGCCTGGCGCGCCTCGGACTCGGCGCGCGCGGCCTGGAGCACCCGCGGCACCAGCTCCTCGAGCTCAACGGTGCGCACCGACGGCCGCACCGGCCGCGCGAACCGCACCAGGCGCCGCGCCATCGTCTCCACGCGCCCGATCTCCGCGTCGACCGCCACCACCGTCTCGGCGAGGTGCGGCGACGGCTCCTCGCGCGCGAGCTGCTGCATCGCCGCCTTCACGCCGGTGAGCGGGTTCAGCACCTCGTGCGCCACCGCGGTCGCCATCTCGCCGAGCGCCGTCATCTTCTCCGCCTGCGAGAGCCGCGCGCGCTGCTCCGCGAGCGCCGCGGACGACTCCTCGATCCGCGCCGCCAGCCGCGTCACGTGCTCCGAGAGCGCGGCGATCTCGTCGGTGGTGTTCACCTCGACGCGCGCGCCGCCCGCCGCCGACTCGGCGCGCAGCACCAGCTCGTAGAGCGGCCGCGCCACGCGGCGCGCCAGCAGGAAGCCCGCGAGCGCCGCCGAGGCGAGCCCGATCGCGATCGCCAGGCCGACCAGGAACAGCGCCTGATGCCATGCGTGCTCCGCCTCGTCGAGCCGGGCCTCGACGGCGTGGCGCCGGATCAGGAGCAGCTCGGCGGCCAGCGCACGCGCGCGCCCCTGGCTGTTGGAGCGCAGCTCGCCGATCGCCTCGTCGCGGCGGCCGGTGCGGTAGAGGACGATGGCGCGGTCGCGCTGCTCGTCGTAGAGGCGGTAGGCGGCCGCCAGCTCCTCGGCCTTGCGCTGGGTCGCTGGCTCGGCGGCGCCGCGCGTGACGTCGGCCAGCCACTGCTCGAAGTTGGCGCTCGCGCGGTCCAGCTCGTTGAGGCGGCTCTCGTCGCCGGTGAGGAAGTACATCGAGGCGAAGCCGCGCTGGTAGAACAGCCCCTGGATGGCGGTGGCGTCGGAGAGCGCGTCGAGATCGGCGCGCGCGATCTGCACCGCGCTGGCGTGGCTGATGGTGATCGAGCGGAGCGAGACGAGCGCGAGGACGACGAGCAGGCCGACCGTGATCGTCGAGAACACGCCGATCGTCCTCGCCAGCCGCCGTCGCACCATCATCCGCGCGGGATGATGGGCGGCGACGGGGGGCGCGGTCAACTCGCACCGCGAGGGCCCCGGCCACCGACGGTCGCCGGCCCGGTGGCGGCGGTGTATCCTCGGCCGCGAAGCCTCCGGCCGCCCGTCGCACGCACGCTACGTCTCGGACTCGCCGCTGCCCTCGCCGCATGGGCCGGCTGCGCGCAGGGCCTCGACTGGACCGAGTGCCAGACCGACGACGACTGCGACGCGCGCGCCGGCGACGGCGGAGCCCTCTACGCCTACGAGGTGTGGGGCATCGACCCGAGCGGGCCGAAGTTCATCACTCTGATGTAGCGCTCACTGCCCCGCGCCGACGAGGCGCAGCCCGACGACGCCGGCGATGATGAGCGCGATCGAGGCCACCTTGAGCGGCGTCATCGTCTCCTTGAAGACCAGCCAGCCGATGATCGCGACGGCCGCCGTCCCGATCGCCGACCACAGCGCATAGGCGATCGAGATGTCCACGCGCTTCACCAGCATCGTGAGGCAGCCGAAGGAGAGCCCGTAGAAGATGAACAGCAGCACCGAGGGGACGGGCCTCGTGAAACCCTGCGACAGCTTCATGCAGGTGGTGCCGGTCACCTCGAAGGCGACGGCGAGGAGCAGGAGCGGGAGCCAGCTCATGGCGCGCAGTGTGGCACACGGTTGACACGGCGTCGGGGGGCACGCGATCGTTCGCGGAATGTTCGGCGGCTCGCGCTGCGTGCGCGCCCTGGGGCTGCTCGTCGCGCTGAGCGCCGCCTCGCCGCGCGCCGCCGTCGCCGGCGGCTTCGCCATCCCCGAGATCGGCGCGCGCAAGACCGGCATGGGCGCGGTGGTCGGCCGCCCCGACGAGCTGGACGCGGTCTACCACAACCCCGCCGGCCTCACGCTGCTGCCCGGCACGTGGCTCTCGATCTCCATCGGCGCGTCGCTGCCCTCCTCGGACTTCCGCCTGCGCCCGTGGCCGGGGAGCGAGAAGTTCATCGACGCGCCCGTCTCGAGCGACGGCTACTACCCCGAGACGCAGCCGACCCGCGCCTTCGGCGTGATCCCCTTCATCGCCGCCTCTACCAACCTGCTCAGCGATCGCCTGTGGATCGCCGCCTCGCTCTACGTGCCCAACGCGCAGGGCGGCTCCTTCGACCCGAACGGCGTGACGCGCTTCCACCTCGTCGACAGCTACGCCGTCGCCGGCTACGGCACCCTCAGCCTCGCGTGGCGCGTCAACGACCGCCTCTCGATCGGCGCCGGGCTGAGCCTGATCTACGTGCGCGCCTACGCCGACCGCCGCCTCTTCCCGATCCTCGCCGGCCACGACCTCACCGCGTTCCTCGGCAAGAACGCCGACCTCACCCTCGACGGCAGCGGCCTCGACGTGGGATGGAACGCCGGCGTGCTGCTGTGGCCCACGTCGTCGCTGTCGATCGGCGCGGCGGTGATCGGCGGCAACCACCTCGACGTGAAGGGCGGCGTCACGGTGACGCCGAGCGACGACGGCTTCCTCTCGGGAAATCCCTTTTCGGGCACGCAGACGACGGGGATCGTGATCCCGTGGACGCTGCTGCTCGGCGCCAACCTCGACGTGTCACGGCACGTCGAGATCGGCGCGGAGCTTCGCTACTGGTACTACGCCGAGTTCCAGAACCAGCACACCTCCGTCGAGGGCATCGATCTGTTGAAGAGCCTCGACTCGCCGAAGAACTACGACAACTCCTGGCAGGTCTCGGGCGGGGTGCGCGTGCACGACCTCCCGGCGGGGCTCGAGCTGATGGCGGGCATGCACTACGATCGCTCGCCCGCCCCCGACGACACGGTCAGCCTCGACTCGCCCTCGTTCAACCACGTCGGGCTGCACGTCGGCGCGCGCTACACCATCCGCGAGCGGTGGCGCCTCGCGCTGACCTACGCGCACTACTGGTACCTCGAGCGCAGCACCGACGCGAGCCTGACCACCCCGCCGTCGAACTTCGAGGCCTCGGGTCAGAACAACATCGTCACGCTGGCGATCGAGGTGATGCTCGGGCCGGGGCTGGTGCTCAAACGCTAGCGTTCAATGCGCCTCGGCCTCGGCGATCTCCTCGACGGTGGCGAGCACCTCCTTCACCTCGAGGATCCGCAGCGCGTCGTCCCACGGCACGCGCGTTCCGGCCGACTTTCCGAACAGCACGCGCGCCCCGCACGGCACGCCGCTGACGTTCACGCCGAGCCCCTCCTCGGGCGTCCCGGCGGCGATCGACCGCGCCACCTCCACCACCTCGCCGTAGAGCGCGTCCTGCGTGCGCTCCTTCGCGCCGGCCGGCAGGTAGAGCCCCGACTCGCTCATGTCCTCCTCGGGGAGCACCCGGATCAGCACGCGCGGGCCGAGCGGCTGGATGTGGCGGATCACGCGCTCGCGCTTCGGCTTGGACACGGCGCGCGATGATAGCACCGCCGTTCAGCGGCGCCGCCCCGGGCGGTCGTCGAGCAGCACCGCGCGGGTGATCGCCGCGCCGCCGAAGCGCCCGGCGATCCGATCGAGCGCGTCGCCGAGCGCCTCGCCGCGCTCGTGCTCCGCCTCGTCGAACGCGAGCTGCCGCGCGGCGTCCTTCGCCACCAGCCCCGAGAGGCTGACCCCGGCCAGCCGCACCCCGCGCCGCGCGATCGCCGGCACGTTGTCGAGCAGCTCGCGCGCCACCCGCCCGACGACGCGGCCGTCGGCGGTCGGCCGCTCGAGCGAGGTGCGGCGCGTCACCAGCTCGAAGTCGGCGAACTTGATCTTCAGCGTCACCACGTGCGCGCGCAGGTCGAGCCCGCGCAGGCGGCGGCAGGTGCGGTCGGCGTGGGCGAGGAGCGAGGGGTGGAGGTCCTCGGCGGGGTGGACGTCCTGTTCGAACGTCTCCTCGCTGCCGACGGAGACGGGCGAGCGATCGGGCACCACGGCGCGCTCGTCCTCGCCGCGCGAGAGGGCGACCAGGTGACGCGAAAGCTCCGCCCCGAGCCGCGGCACGAGGGCCGCCTCGCCGATGCGCGCCACGTCGCCGATCGTCCGCAGCCCGAACCGTGACAGCTCACGCTCGGTCACCTTGCCGACGCCCCACAGCCGGCCGAGCGGCAGCGGGTGGAGGAAGTCGAGCAGCGCCGCCTCGTCGACGACGCACAGGCCGTCGGGCTTCTCGAGGTCGCTCGCGATCTTCGCGACGAACTTGCACGGCGCCACGCCCACCGAGGCGACCAGCGCCAGCTCGGCGCGGACGTCGCGCTTGATCGCGGCGGCGATCGCGGGCCCGTCGCCGAGCAGCCGCTCCTCGCCCGTCACGTCGAGGAACGCCTCGTCGAGCGACAGCCCCTCGACGAGCGGCGAGTAGCGGCCGAGGAGCTCGAAGAACTGGTGCGAGGCCGCCGCGTAGTGCCCCATGCGCGGCGAGATCACCACCGCCTGCGGGCACAGCCGCATCGCCGTCACCATCGGCATCGCGCTCCGTACGCCGAACGGCCGCGCCTCGTACGAGGCCGCGCACACCACGCCGCGGTTCGAGCTGCCTCCGACGATCACCGGGCGCCCGCGCAGCGACGGATCGTCGCGCTGCTCCACCGACGCGTAGAAGGCGTCGAGGTCGACGTGGAGGATCGTGCGGGCCACGGGCGCAGCATATCCCGCGCGGGCGGTCGGGTTCGTTTTCGGTGGTGAGCAAATCGAACGGTGGGATACTCCCCGCGCCGAGCGCCGAAACTGTCGAGCAACGTCGAGATGCCCTCCCGTTCCCTCCACCGCCGGACCGCGTGATGAGCCCCCGCGCCATCGCCCACCACCTCGTCCACGCGCTCGGTCACTACGCGCGCTGGGTGGCGCGCCGCCACCGCGCGGTGATCGTCGGCACGCTGGCGCTCGCGGCGGTCGGCACGGCGCTCGCCTCGACGCTGCCGCTGCGCACCGAGTTCAGCTGGCTCCTGCCCGACGACCGCCCGTCGGTGGTGGCGCTGCGCGAGCTGACCGCACGGAAACCGTCGAGCGCCGTGATCGAGGTGGGAGTGGCCTCGCCCTCGCCCGAGGCGACGCGCCGCTTCGCGTCCGATCTCGCGGCGGCGATCCGCAAGGCGCTGCCCCCCGATCTCCTGCGCTCCGTCGACGAGGACGACGGCGAGCTGCGGCGCTTCGTGTGGTCGCACCGCCAGATGTACGCCTCCGTCGAGGACCTCGAGCGCGCCCGCGACGAGCTGCGCGGCCGCATCCAGAAGGAGGAGGCCAAGGCCAACCCCTTCCTGGTGGACCTCGACGACGACGCGCCGAAGGCGTCGCCCTCCGACTCGCAAAAGCCGCTCCGCCACCGCCTCGACGAGGCGCGCCACGCCGCCTTGCATCCGGGCTTCGTCGCCGAGGAGGGGCGCCTGCGCATGCTGGTGGTGCGCTGCCCGTTCGGCGACACCGAGCCCGAGAAGGGCAAGCGCGTGCTCGACGGCATCGCCGCCACGGTCGCCTCGCTGCATCCGGCCGGCTACCACCCGCAGCTCGAGGTCGGCTACGCCGGCGACCCGGTGAGCGCGGCGCTCGAGCACGACCTGATCATCCGCGACGTCGCCACCTCGGCGCTCGCCTGCCTGGCGCTGGTGGTCGGCGTGCTGATGCTGGCGTTCCGCGCGCCGCG
>JAJXSP010000388.1 GCA_021784515.1 Myxococcales bacterium
CACGTCGGCCAGGAGCGCGATCGCCTCCTCGCTCACGTCCACGCCGCGCGCCTCGGCGATCCGCGCCAGCAGCGCCTCGCGCACCGCGCCGGCGAGCAGCTCGTCGAGGATCGGCACCGGCAGCAAGCTCACCGCGCCCGCCATCGCCGCGCGCCCGACGATCATCGCGCGGTGCTTGCCGAGGTGCTCGTGCCGCGCGTCGTCGCTCGCCACGCTACCGCTCCTCGGCCGCCTTCTTGTTCACGCCCGGCGCCAACCCTTCGAGCAGCGCCTGCTTGTCGAGCAGCGGCCGCGCCCGCGCCGGCGAGGGCAGGGCGTCGGCCGGCGCCGCGATGGGAGCCACGGCCCCGATCGCCTCGACGTCGGCCTGGTGGTGGAGCGCCACCGCGATCGGCTTGCCGTCGCGCAGCCCCTTGTACTTCGCCTCGAGCGTGGCGTGCAGCGGCGCGCCCGTCGCGGCGTCGATCCACACCTCGCCCTCGAGCGCGCTCACCTCGATCGTCTTGCGCCAGGCGTGCGCCGGGTCGGCGTCCTCGAACGGCCCCGGCGTCGCGGCGAGCGCGAGCGTCACCTTCCGCACCGGCCGGCCGTGGAAGTCGCCCGCGCCTCCGTCGGTGCGCGTAGCGAAGCGGCCCAGCACCGCGAGGTACCCCGCCCCGAGCCCCTGCGTCTCGTCGCGCAGGCGCTCCACCTCGTCGCCCTCGGGCGCGCGGCGCACGAAGCGACCGTAGCGCGGCCGCACGTACAGCTGCCCGCCGGCGGCGATCGCCTCGTTGCCGGTGCCATGGCTGTTCTCGCGCAGGAGGTGGACCCCGCCCTTGCCGTCGAGCTCGAGGTGGAACGTCTCCTCGAGCGTGTCCGAGAAGGTGCCGGCCGAGAGCGCGAGCTTCGTGGAGGCGGCGAGGCGGTGCGCGCCGAGCCCCTTTTCGACCTCCGTCGAGGGCAGCGCGAGCGCCTTCTCCAGCTCGCCGGGACGATCGAGCGCCCGCACGTCCACCGCGGCCGCGCGGCGGCGGGAGGCGAGCCCGAGGTTCTCGTCGCCCTCGCGCCGACAGCCGGCGAGCGCCACGACGACAAAGAGGGCGACCACGAGTCGGGTATGCACCGCGGGATGCGTAGCGCCGGGCCTGGTCGGTGTCAATCGCGCTCGACGGTGTCCGTCCGTCAAGGTGGGCGTTGTCGTTGGCGTGGACGTTGACGAGCCTCGTTGACCTGGACGGCGACGTGGCCGAACCTGAACCGCGCACTTCGGGGACCGTCTGACCAACCTCAGACCGGTCACATCGGCGAGACCGCGACCCGGCTGCGCGATGGGAGGCGGCCGGAACGCTTCGGCCACGTCGCCGTCGCCGTCGCCGTCGCCGTCGCCGTCGCCGTCGCCGTCGCCGTCGCCGTCGCCGTCGCCGTCGCCGTCGCCGTCGCCGTCGCCGTCGCCGTCGCCGTCAACGTCAACGTCAACGTCAACGTCAACGTCAACGTCAACGTCAACGTCAACGTCAACGTGAAGGAGGGGATCCGCGTTGTATAACCTCGCGGTGCAGGACGACCCCGCCCTCGCGATGATGATGTCGCCGCCGCTCGGCCTCGTTCTGGCGGCGATGTGGGGGATGATCTGGGGCAGCTTCTTCAACGTCGCCGCCTACCGCCTCGCCTCGGCCGCGCTCGAGGACGAGAGCGAGACCTGGCTCGGCTCGGCGCGCCACGCGCTCCGCTCGCTGGGTCGCCTGCTCCACCCGCCGTCGGCGTGCCCATCGTGCGGCCACGCCATCCGCTGGTACGACAACGTGCCCATCCTCGGGTGGCTGGCGCTGCGCGGGCGCTGCCGCGATTGCCAGGCGCCCATCTCGGCGATGTACCCCGCCGTCGAGGCGCTCTCGGGCCTGCTCGCCGCCGCGGTCTACCAGCGCTGGGCCGTCGAGCTGCCCGGCGCCACACCCATCGCGCAGATCGCCCACTTCCTCGTCTACTTCTATTTCGCCGGCGCGCTGCTCGTGCTGTCGCTGATCGACGCCGAGACGACGCTCCTGCCGCTGGCGATCACCCTGCCCGCGATCCCCTTTTATTTCCTGTGCGGCCGCGCGCTCCACGACATCTCGACGGTGGACGCGCTGCTCGGCTTTCTGCTCGGCTTCGGCTCGCTGTTCCTGCTGCGCAACGGCTACCGGCTCGTCACCGGGCGCGAGGGGCTGGGCGGCGGCGACGAGATGCTCGTCGGGATGGTCGGCGCGCTCCTCGGGTGGCGCGCGCTGCCGGTGACGCTGTTTTTCGGCGCGACGCTCGGGACGCTGGTGTCGGTGCCGTCGATCCTGCTCGCGCGGCGACGGGAGCCGGCGCAGGAGGGCGAGCCGGCGCTGCGTCACGTCGAGGTGCCGTTCGGGCCGTTCCTGGCGACGGCGGCGATGGTGTATTTGCTGTTCGGTAAGGACCTGCAGCGCGCGCTCGAGAGCTGGGTGATCGGGTGAGTCCGCGCAAGGCTCGCCTGTCGCTCTGCCTGATCGCCCGCGACGAGGAGGCGATGCTCCCCGATTGCCTCGCCTCCGTGCGCGGCGTCGCCGACGAGGTGGTGCTGGTCGACACCGGCAGCCGCGACGCGACACGCGGGGTGGCCCGCGCGGCCGGCGCGCAGGTGCACGAGCGGCCCTGGGACGACGACTTCGCGGCGCCGCGCAACCTCGCCCTCGCGCACGCCCGCGGCGACTTCGTCCTGGTGCTCGACGCCGACGAGCGCCTCGCCGATCGCTCGCGCGCCACGCTGCGCCGGATCGTCGACGAGGGTGGCGACTTCGATTGCGGAATGCTGCGACTGCACAACGCCACGCGCGGCGACGCCCCCGCCGACGACGTGCTCTCGGGCGCCGCGCGCGCCGGCGCCCCCGAGTGGCTGCCGCGCCTCCTCCGCCGCACCGACGACCTGCGCTACACCGGCATCGTCCACGAGTCGGTCCGCGAGTGGCTCTCGCGGCGCGGCGAGCGGCTGCGCTTCCTCGACGTGGACGTGGTGCACCTCGGCGCGGTGCCGTCGTTGCGCGCGGCGCGCGGCAAGCGCGAGCGCAACCTGCGCCTTTTGCGCAAGCGCGCCGCCGCCGAGCCGGGCGACCCGACGGCGCTCGGCTACCTCGCCAACGAGCTGCTCGAGGAGGGGCGGCTCGACGAGGCGCGTACAACGGTGGACGAGGCGTGGGCGCTGCGCGGCACCTGCGGCCCGAGGCGAGGGCGATCGATCCTGCGCATCGCCGTCTCGCGCGCGCGGCTGCAGCTCCAGGCGCGGGACGCCACGGGCCTGGTCGCGACGGTCGAAGAGGCCGCGCGGATCGAAGGGCCGCACCCCGACCTCGCGTTCCTCGGTGGCTACGCCCGCGAGACGCAGGCGCTCGCCGAGCCCGAGCCCGCCGAGCGCCGCGCCCTCCTCGACATCGCGGCGGCCTCCTACGCGGCGGCGTGCGCGTCGCGCGGGGCGCCGCTCGTCGAGAGCTTCGTCGAGGGCGCCGCGAGCTGGGGAGGCTCGACGCGTTTGGGCACGGTGCTCCTCCTGCTCGGGCGGCCGGGCGAGGCGCTGGCCGCCTTCGAGCGCGCGCTCACCGATCGCCCCGACCACCACGAGGCGCTCCTCGGTCGCGCCGAAGCGCTCCTCGACGGTCGCCGCGCCGCCGAAGCGCTCGCCGCGGTGGAGCCGCTCCTCGATGGCCGGCCCGATGGCTGGCTCCTCGCGTCCGCGGCCGCCGCGGCGCTCGGCGCAACGAGCGACGCCCGCCTCCTGCTCGTTCGCGCGCGGGAGCGAGAGCCCGCCGGCTTCCTCGCGCCGCATCGCCGCGGGCGCCTCCGGGCGCTGGCGGGTTGAACGGTTATTTCGCTTCGAGGTAGACCGTGCAGTAGTAATGGGGCGTCTGGTTGCAGTCAGACCAGGAATCGCACCGCAGCAAGTCGGCTCTCCTGTCCTCGTTGAAATCCGCCGCGACCGCGAGCGCGCGGGGGGAGAGCGTCTCGGGGTCGTAGTTGCTGAATCCCTGTTTCACGTTCCACCAGATGCCGATGCCCGACTCGTCCAATATGTCGGCCAGACCGTCGCCGTCGAAGTCGGCGCACGCCCCCACGATGGGAGCCCTGATTTTTGGGTAGGACTCGTCGAAACCGGGATTATTCGCGAATGCGAGCACGCGCACGTCGAATGTCCCGTTTGGATTCCCGCCCCACGCCAGGATGTCGGACACTCCGTCGCCCGTGAAGTCGGCGGTGCAGGGGATTGCGAATTCGTAGCCGGGGCCCGTGAGCCAGAGGCTCGACGCTACGCTCGTGAATCCGCCGTGGCCGGCACCCAAGAACACCTCGCCGGCACGTCCCAATCCACCGCCGTCATCCCCGAGACTCACGAAATCGAGATTGCCGTCGCCGCTGTACTCCCCGAGAAACGCGGGCAGGCAGGAGATCGGATCGCCGACCGTGGACCAGACGGTCCTCTTGAAACCTCCCCTCCCGTTTCCCAGGAAGCTGATGCAATCGAAATGGTGGTAGCCGGTGGGAATCGACGCGAGCGCGTCGGCGATTCCGTCTCCGTCGAGATCCCCGAACAGCGCGCCCCGTACCTCGGGAGGGAGCGTCCAACCGGATTCGAAGGTCCCGTCGCCCTTTCCGAGCGCGACGGCCCACTTGCCCGCCAGATCGAGCCGATGGTCGCCGTCGAAGTCCGCGACGGAGAAAGGAGCGCCTTCATCCGTCGGCGCAAGCTCGGCTGAAAGCAGCGGCGCGGCGAAGGTGCCATCGCCATGGCCGAGGAAGACCGCAATGGCACCGTTGCGGGTGGTGACGAGATCGAGGTGGTCATCGCCATTCAGATCGACGGCCTGCGGCGGTTGATCGAAGTCGACGATGCTCTCGCCCCGCTTGAAGTGCGTCGGCGGCATCGCGGGGCCGAGCGAGCCATACCCGAGGAGATCGGCCTGCGGACAGACGATGTCCGGCGGCGGAGAGAGATCCGGATAGGTGGCGATATCGGGCCCCGGCTCGAGGTCCCAGACCACGTCCAGGTCCAATTCGGGGGAGGCGCCCAGATCGACCTGGGACGTCGCGCCGTCGGTCGCGCCCGTGCCGCCGCCACAGCCTGCAATGGCGCGCACCGCGAGTGCCGCCAGGGCGACCGACGAAGAGCGCATGTGTCGTAGGTACCACGTGGGAGGGGAGGCATTCACCCGCGCCGCTAGGAGCCTCTTCAGCTCACCACGCCCGCCGCCACCAGCGCCGCCGCCCCCAGCACGCCCGCCGCGTCCCCGAGCGCTCCGTCGACGAGCGCCGCCGCCTCGCCGCTGGGCACGTTGACCGCCTCGGCGTACGCCGCGAGCGCGAGGCTGCGCAGCGTCGGGGCGCCCTCCCAGACGCCGCCGCCGAGGACGACGCGCGCCGGGTTGAGCAGCGTCACCGCGTTCGCGATCGACACGCCGAGCAGGCCGCCGACCTCCGCCCACAGCGCCGACGCCCACGGGTCGCCGCGGCGCGCCGCCTCGTCGATGTGGCCGGCGTGGAGCGCCTCGAGCGAGCCGGCCAGCTCGAGGGCGAGGCTGTGCGCGCCGGCCGACAGCTCCGCCTGCGCCCGCAGCTCGAGGTTGCGCCCCGAGGCGTAGGCCTCGATGCAGCCGCGCTGGCCGCAGCCGCACAGGCGCGCCGTCGGGCCGGGGCGCACCACCTTCATGTGCCCGAACTCGCCCGCGAGGTGGCTGGCGCCGATGTAGAGCTTCCCGTCGGCGACGATGCCCGCGCCGATGCCCGTGCCGACGTAGACGCACAGCACGTCGCGCACGCCGCGGCCGGCGCCGAAGGCCATCTCGCCGAAGGCGATGGCGTTCAGGTCGTTGTACAGCTCGACGGAGGGGCCGAGGCGGGCGCGGAGCAGCGCACGGAAGTCCACCTCGCGCCAGCCGAAGTTGGGCGAGTTCGCCACCACGCCCGTCCAGCCGCGGAGCATCCCCGCGAAGCCCACTCCGACGCCCACCGCGCCCGTCGGGCCG
>JAJXSP010000389.1 GCA_021784515.1 Myxococcales bacterium
ACCGGCGCCCACCGCGCGGTCGACCTCGCCGCCGCCGGCGCGATCTCCTCCGCGTGGTGCTGGACCGCCCGCGTCGCCCTCCGCCGCCTCGGCGAGGACGAGCGGTGATGCCGATCAGAACCTCCCGCTGACCGCGATCCCCGTCCCCATCGGCGCGAGCGTCACCTGCCTCGTCTCGCCACGCGCGTCCGACCGCGCGAACAGCACCGCGCTGAGGCCGGCGAGGACGCCGGCGCCGGCGAGGGCCCACCCGGTCCACTGCGCCACCTTGCCCGGCTCGAGGTCGGCCGGCGTGCAGGCGCGCTCGGCGCCGCAGCCGCTCCTCACTTTGTCGTACTCGCCGAGGGCTGCGGCGAAGGAGGCGGTCCCCCCGATGACGAGCGCCACCGCGGCGACGCCGAGCACCTGCGCGGCGTGGCGCTCCGCCGAGACGCCGGCCTTCTTCGCGGTCGGAACCGGTGGCTCGGCGAACGTCGGTGTGGTGGAGAGGAGGAGCGCGAGCAGCGACGCGACGAGGGATCGCACGTCGGCGCTCCGGGATCGATCGATGGGCTAGTGGCTGAGCTGCGCGCGGACGGCGCGCATCTCGTCGACGATGTGCTTCAGGTCGCCAGTCTTGTCCCTGTCGTGGTCGATCGCCTTGTCGAGCGCGGCCACGCACTCGGCGCAGCCCTTGTCGGCGAAGTGGCCGATCACCGCGACGATCTGGTTGCGCAGCGAGAGGTCCTCGCAGTCGAGGTGCTTCGCCAGCTCGGCGAGGCCCGGCTTGCCGAGGCGCCCGAGCATGAACGCCGCCTTCTCGGCGCGGATCCAGGTGACGTCGTCGCCGAAGGTCTTGGGCGGGTCCTTCTGCGTGACCTCCTTCGCGTAGCAGGCCACGTCCTTCTTGCAGGCCTTCGCCACGTCGATGCGCAGGTCGGCCGCCTTGAACACGCGGTGCGCGTCGGTCTCCTCGAGGTCCTTCGGCAGCGCCTGCCACTTCACCGCCGGCGTCGTGTCGTCGGCGAGCCGCGAGAAGGCCGTCGCCGCCGAAGCCACGACCGCGCCCTTCTCCGCGTCGATGGTCTTCGACTTCGCGTCGATGAACGACTCGCCCGCGACCTTGAGCAGCGCCGGCAGCGCGGACGGGTCACCCACCAGGTTGAGCGCGTCGGCCGCCGCGGTCTTGTACTTCGGCGGCGCCTTCGGGTCGGCGAGGATCGCGATGAGCGGCTTCGCCACCTCGGGGCCGGCGATCTGGCCGAGCGCGACGATGATCGACTGGTGGCCCGACACGCCCTGGCCCGGGCCGGCCTTCAGCCCGTCGTCGGGCTTGCCGAGCTGCTCCAGCATCGCCGGCACCGCCTTCTGCGAGCGGATGTCGCCGAGCACCATCGCCGCCTTCTGCTCGACGATGCCGGGGAAGAAGTTGTACTTCTTCGCGTCGAACTCCACGTCGGTGTTCTTGCGCTGCAGCGTCTCGACGAGCTTGTCGACGGCCGGCTCGCCGATGGCGATCAGCGACGCGCGGCACTCCTGGAAGATGTTGGCGCCGGCGGTGGCGCCCGCGCCGCTCATGAACAGCCCGCGCACCAGCGCCGGGACCGCCTTCGGATCGGCGAACGCCCCGAGCGACTTCGCGGCCACCTTGTTGAGGAAGAAGTCCTGATCCTCGGCCGGGGTCGCGAGCACCTTGATCAGCCCGTCGACGGCGCGCGGGTCCCTGATCTTCGAGAGCGACTTCATCGCCTCGAGCTTCACCACGTTGGCGCGCGTCTTCACCGGGAGCGGCTTCACCAGCGCCTTCATCAGCGGCTCGACGGCGCTCTTGTCGCCGATCTCGCCGAGCGCGGTGGCGGCGATCGACGCGTTGTCGAAGGAGTCCTCGGAGAAGTCGAGCGAGTCGATCAGGGTCGCAACCAGCTCGGGCGACTTGTCATCGAAGGACACGATCGCCTTCAGGTGCTCCGGATCGTGCGAGCGCTTGAAGAGCGTGATGAGCGCCGGCACGGCCTGCGCGTTCTTCAACTTCACGAGCTGGCGAGCCGCTTCCTTCGAGTCGCGGGGATCATCGAGCTGCTTGATCCACGTCTTCGGGTCCGATGGATCGTTGAAGCATCCAGCGACGGCGGCAACGGCTGCGACGGCCAGTAGCTTGCGCATGGTGTGTCTCCCTCACGCCTGGTGCGGCCGCCATCCTAGTCGATCCGGCGGCGGGCGGCGCTCCAAAAAAAAACGCGCGGGACCTCGCGGTCCCGCGCGCTTCGAGCTGATTCGTACGGCCTAGCCGCCGCCCTTCGCCTTCTGGTTGACCGCGAAGTTGACGTTGTTGTAGCCGGCGACGGCGCAGGTGTACATCACCTTCTTGATCACCTTGAAGTCGACCGACTTGTCGGCCTGCACGATCACCAGGCCCTTGAAGTCGTCCGACGGGTGAAGGAGCTTGAAGTTGTTCTTGAGCGTGACCAGCTGGTCGTGGAGATCGGTGATCTTCCAGTCCACCGTGTTCTCCTTCGTCAGCTCCGTCGAGTCGGCCACCGGACGGCCGTCGAGCGTCACCGCGTCCTTCGACACGCCGACGATCGGCGCCTGCTCGATGTCCGAGAAGTGCGACGCCTCGGGGAGCACGACGTTCTTCGACTGCATGAGCTCGCCCGACGCCGAGAACGTCTGGAGGAGGAACACGACGAGGATGGTCAGCATGTCGACCATCGAGGTCAGGTTCAGCTCCGCGTAGACGCCCTTGGCGCCGTGGCCGTGCTTGGCCACGAACTTGAGCGGGATCTCCTTCTGGAGGCGCGGACCCGGCTTGCTGACGAGGCCGTGAAGCTTTCCCTTGGGCGCGGCCATCAGTTTTGCCCCTTGTCCTGGAGGCCGATGTCCTTGAACCCGGCCCCGACGGCGACGTCCATCGTGTGGATGATGCGGTTGTAGATCACCGCGTCGTCGGACTTCACCGTCACGTCGCCCTTGTCGGGGTGATCGGTCTTCGCCTTGGCCAGCACCTCGCCGAGCCGGGCGTAGTCGTAGTCGTCACCCTTCATCGGGATCGCCGTGGACTCGCCGGTGGACTTCGAGAAGGTGTAGCCGTCCTTGTCGATGTAGAGCGTGAGTTGCACTTGCGGCTGGTTGTTCTCGTCGATCGACCCCGCCGCGCCCTGTCCCTTCTGCTGCACGTCCATGCGGGCCAGCTGCGTCCACACGGCGGTGATCAGAAGAAACGAAATGCAGCACGACAAGAGGTCGATGAACGGCACCAGGTTGATCGCGGCGTCGAGCGGTTTCTTGCCGCCTTTGCCACTCGGAGTTGGTGCTGCACCACCCATGCGATCCTCCCTCTTCGGGAAAGAGGTTCAGGTACGGCTAGGCCGCGACCTGGCCGCCCTTCATCGCCTGACGGTGCGCGATGACGAGGTTGACCACCTGGACCGAGACCTCGTTGATGTCGTCGAGGACGCCCTGGGTCCAGCCGTTGAGGATCGCGAACATGAGGAGCGCCGGCACCGCGGTGATGAGACCGAACGCGGTGCAGTTCATCGCCTCGGAAATGCCCTTGGCGAGCAGCGTCGCCTTCATCGACGGATCGACGCCGGCGACGCCGGCGAACGAGTGGATGAGGCCGAGGATGGTGCCGAGGAGGCCGATCAGGGTGGCGACGTTTCCGAGCATGGCGAGGTAGCCCGTGCGCTTCTCGATGCGGGGCAGCTCGCGGAGCGCCGCCTCGTCCATCGCCGCCTGGACCTCGGCGTCGCTGCGATTGAACTTGGTGAGGCCCGCCTGGATGATGCGGGTCATCGGCGTCGGGTTGCCCGAGCACACCTTCACGGCGCCCTGGACGTTGCCCGCCATGATCTGGCTCTTGAGGAGCGCGAGGAGCTTCTCCTTATCGATGCCCGCCTTCTTGAGATAGATGATTCGCTCGATGCAGATTCCCCACGAGATCATCATCAGCGTGAGGATCGGCCACATCGGCCAGCCACCTTCGTGAAACGCATCGGCGATCAGTTTGAGCGTGGACATCCCGGGTTCCTCCTCTCACTCGGTGAAGCGCAGGGGCGACACTCTCGCCCGCTGGCCGAACGGTGTCAAGCAGGGAAGGTGCCACGGACGCGATCGTTGCGCGGCGCGGGTTTGCGCGTTCGAGGGGGATCGCAGTCCGTGGCCCCGCGCTACGCGATCGGGGCGTTTCGCTACGGGGGCGGTCGGCGCGAACGCGCGCGCCGCCCGCGAGAACTCGACGGGGCGTTTCGCCACGGGCGAGATCCCCCAAGGCCCTCGCTCGGGCTCGGCTTGACAGGTCCGCGCGGTCGCGCATACCGTCGGGAACTCTCGCGCGTGCCCGGTGTCGGTGCCCACGTGAGCCATACACGCATGCCTCGCTGGTTCGATCTGATCGCCGTCGGCGCCGTCGCGGTGGTGGTGCTGCTCCCCAAGGCGAGCGTCGACGCCCGCCCCGCGCTCGTCGGTGCGCCGATGGAGTTGGACCGCGTCGCCGCGGCGCAGGACGACCTGTGCCACGCGCCCGACGACGCGGCGGCGGCGCTGCGGCTCGCCGACGAGCTGCTCTCGTTCGGGCGCGCCGACTGGGCGATGCAGACGCTGGCGCCGTTCGCCTCGCGCCACGACCACCGCGTGCACCTCGTGCTGGCCACGGCGCACTCCGAGCGCCTGGAGCCGGCCGAGGCGGTCGCCGAGTGCCAGCGCTTCGACGAGGCGTGCGCCGCGCCCGGCCCGAAGGCGCCGCCGTGCGCCGAGGGGGAGCAGGTCAAGGCGCAGCTTCTGCGCGCCGCGATGCAGGCCCTCCTCGACGCGAAGATCGATCCCGCCAAGGATCCGATGAAGGCGAAGGAGCTGGTCTACAAGGCGCTCCACCCGGCGAAGTACAACCTGCACGTCGTCCCCTCGAAGTAGCGCTCCGCCCGCGCGAGCGGCCGCCGCGGTAGACTCGCGCGATGTCGCGCCTTTTCGACCGAATCGCCACCGGCATCGGCCGCGCCGTCGACGAGGCCGTGCTCGCCGCCACGCGCGCGCCGCTGTCACGCCGGACGCCGCGCTCGACCTCGGGACCGAGCCGCTCGCGCCTGCTCGACGAGGCGACTGCCTTCTATCGCCGCCCCGACGTCCTCTCGGGCGAGGCCTTCTTCCTGCCGCCGCCGCGCCCGCGGCCGCACGAGCAGCGCGTCGCCCTCCTCCCCGACGGCGAGATCGTCGACGTCACCTGGCCCTCGCCCTTCGAGCCGCGCTGGGAGCCCGCCCGCGGGGACTACCTGCGCCACGAGCGCAACCGCTCGTGCTGGGTGCGGATGCTCCGCCACGCCACGCCGCGCCCGTCCCTGATCTGCCTGCACGGCTACTCGGCCGGGCACTGGTTCATCGAGGAGCGCTCGTTCCTCGCACGCTGGCTCTACCGCGTCGGGCTCGACGTGTCGCTGTTCGTGCTGCCCTTCCACGCACAGCGCGCCGTGCGCTCCGGCCCGCCGCCGTGGCCCTCGCCCAACGTGGCGCGCACGAACGAGGGCTTCGCCCACGCGATGTACGACCTCCAGGCCTTCGCGCGCTGGCTCCGCGAGCGCGGCGCCCCGTCGGTGAGCGCCTGCGGAATGAGCCTCGGCGGCTTCTCCACCGCGCTGCTGGCCACCGTCGAGCCGCTCGACTTCGCCGCGATGATGATCCCGGTCGCCTCCTTCGCCGAGCTGTTCTGGACCCACGGCGCGGGCCGCCCCGAGCTGCGGTCGGCGATGGCCGAGGGGATCACCCTCGCGCGCGTGAAGGCGGCGCTCGAGGTGACGACGCCGCTTTCGCGCCGGCCGCTTCTCGACGCCGAGCGCGTGCTGGTGATCGACGCCGAGGGCGACCGGATCGCCCCGCGCGAGCACGCCGAGTGGCTCGCCGGCCACTTCGGCGCTCGCCGGATCACCCTGCCGGGCGGCCACGTGCTGCTTCACAGGGGCGCGCCGCTCAAGGCGATCGTCCGGCGAATGCAGGAAGATC
>JAJXSP010000390.1 GCA_021784515.1 Myxococcales bacterium
CAGGGGTGGGTGATCGTCTCGAGGTTGATCACCGGCACCGTCGCGTGGGCGGCGAAGGACCGCACCACGCGGTCCTCACGGTCCACCGTCCAATCCTTGAATTTCGGAAAGGCGCGCACGGCGATCAGGTCGCAATAACGGGACAGCACGCGCGCCACCTCGCGCACGTGCTCCTCCTCCTCGCCCTCCATCACGGCATGATCTTCGATGGCCTCGAATGCGATCGGCCACGCCCCCTTGCCCGGCTCGAGCACCACCGCGTGGCCGCCGAGCTGGTTGATGCCGACGGAAAACGAGGTGCGCGTGCGCAGCGAGGGGTTGAAGAACACGAGCGCGATCGTCTTGTCGCGCAGCCGCGGCTGGAGGGGGCGGCGCTTGAAGTCGGCGGCGAGCGCCAGCAGCTCCTCCAGCTCGGCGCGCGACCAGTCTTCGGTGGTCAGGAAATGGCGTTGGCTCATCGCGGTTCTCGACGGGGGCGACTCTAGTACCTCATGGCGGAAGTGTCGATAGGACCGAGAGCGCCGATGCGCCCGCAGGGCGAGGCGCGACGACGACGGACTACTTGCAGTAATCCGAGGAGGAGCAACGAAGCCATGCGGGATGCAACGACGATCGAATCCATCGAGATTTCCGCCATGAGGTACTCGGGATGATGGCCGGGCGGGTCAATCGTGATCGGGCGCTCGCGGAGGCCGGAACGTGTGGATCGGACGCGCCACTCACACCAGGCGATACCCGAGCGTCCTCGCCGCGGCGTCGAGCCGGCCGAGGAGGGCGGCGTCGGCGAGCGCCCGATGGAACACCGGTGCGGCCGGCATCGCCGACTGCGCGCGCTCGTACAGGGCGATCGATGCCCGGTTCGCGTGCATGGCGGAGGCGTAGAGGAGCCCTTCGACCTCGGGGTAGGCGGCGTGGATCGCGCGCGACCACCGACGGGCGCGCGGCCGCGGGCCGGAGCAGATGGCCATCGAGGCGCCCGCGCGCGTGGGCCAGGCGCCGGTCAGATCGAGCGCCTCGACGTTCCGCCCGAGCTCGAACCCGACGAGCCAGGGATCGTTCGCCCAGCGGTCGATCAGGCGCGTCGCCTGGAACACCTCGGCGAGGCACGTCACCGGGTCGTCGGCCGCGTACAGGATGCCCTTGGCCTGCGTGGCGGCCGGCGGGTCGTGATGATCGAACCGGCACGTCGTCGGCCCGAAGAAGCGGAAGCCGTTCCACGCCGTCGGGTACCGGCCGCCGGCGGAGTAGATCCGCCACCATCGCGAGCCGCGCCCGAGGGTGGTCTTCTGGGCGGCCACCCGGAGCGAGGCCGGGGGCTCCGGGAGCTTCGCCACCGTCAGATCTCTTCGGCGAGCACCGCCACTTCCTCGGGCGGATTGCCGGCGGCGAGCCATGCGAGCGGCGTGACGCGTTCGTCGCGATCTCCGACCACGAGATCCTCGTGGGGCGAGGTGAACCAGGCCTTCACGGCGAGCGGGTGCGCGCCGGCGCGGATGTGCGGGATCACCTGCTCGATGCCGCGCACCAGGCGTCCGCCGACGATCTGGAAGCGCGGGATGCGCCAGCTCCGGCCGTCCTTGATCCCGTACAGCGTCCGGGCGCCCGGTGCGAGGCGCTGCCGCAGCCGGCTCGTCCCGACGCCGAGCGCCTTCGCCGCGTCCTCGAGGCGGAGGCTGTCCCGCAGCAGCAGCGAAAGCTCGATCCGCGAGCGCTCGAGCGCGCCGGGAGCGTCGTCGGCGGCTTCGACCAGGCCGGCGTCGTCGAGCACGCTCGCCTCGGCGGCGGAGAGCGGCGGCGCGGCCCGGCTCTGCTCGCCCGCGATCTGCCCGACGGCGATCTCCGCTCCGACGAGCCGCAGGCGCAGCTCACGGAGATCCGGCGCCCGACCTCGCAGCCGGGTCCGGCTGGCGAGCGCGCCGTCGGGGCTCAGCACGATCACGACGACCTCGTCGTTGGCGACGGGCTGCTTGCCGCCCGCGATCTCGACGGTGATCGGCTGCCGGCCAGCGTTGACCTTCGCGACCGCGCGCCCGAAGGCGGCGAGGCCCTGACTCTCCGGGACGCTCAGCCGAACCCTGCTCTTCCGCACCGTCGCTCCTCGCTGCTACCGATGGATGGCTAGCGTTAACGATCGTTAATCTACGCCGGAACGGGGGGCGCGGCAAGAGCGACGCGGGGCGCCGCTTTTTGCGCCCGCGCGTCGGTCGGTGGTGGCTTCGTGGGGGGGGCGCGTCCGCCCGGATCGGGCGGCGCGCGGGGAGAGGTGCGATCAGCCCTTCTTGCGAGCGAGCAGGTTCAGCGCCGAGCCGGCCTTGAACCACTCGATCTGCTCGGCGTTCAGCGTGTGGCGCAGCTCGATCGTCTCGACGGCGCCGCCCTTGTGGTGCAGCTTCGCCGTCACCGGCTTGCCGGGCGCGAGGGTGGACAGCCCGACGAGCGACACCTTGTCGGTCGCCTGCACCTTGTCGTAGTCGGCGCTGCTGGCGAAGGTGAGCGGCAGCAGGCCCTGCTTCTTGAGGTTCGACTCATGGATGCGGGCGAAGCTGCGCACGATGATCGCGGCGGCGCCGAGGTGGCGGGGCGACATCGCGGCGTGCTCGCGGCTCGAGCCCTCGCCGTAGTTGTCGTCGCCGACGGCCACCCAGCGCAGCCCCTGCGCCTTGTACGCGCGCGCCGTCGCCGGCACGGTGTCCTGCGCGCCGTTGAGCTGGCTGACCGCGCGCCCCGCCGGCTTGTTCTCGCCCTCGGTCGTGAAGGCGTTGATCGCGCCGAGGAACATGTTGTCGCTGATCTTGTCGAGGTGGCCGCGGTACTTCAGCCACGGGCCCGCCGGCGAGATGTGATCGGTGGTGCACTTGCCCTGCGCCTTGAGCAGCACCGGCAGCTCCACGTAGTCCTTGCCGTCCCACGGGGTGAACGGCGTGAGCAGCTGGAGGCGCTTGCTGTCCTTCGTCACCGCGACGGAGACCGCGTTCGGATCGGCCGCCGGAGCGAGGTAGCCGTGCACGTCCTTCACGAAGCCGCGCTTGGGCAGCTCGTCGGCCTTGCTCGGCGGGTTGAGCCGGAACTTGTGGCCGTCGGGGGCGGTCAGCTCGTCGGTGAGCGGGTTTTGCGACCACTTCGCGGTGAGCCCGTACGCCATCACGATCTCGGGGCTGCCGATGAACGAGTAGGTCGCCGGGTTCGCGTCGTTGCGCGCGCGGAAGTTGCGGTTGAACGAGGTGATGATCGAGTTCTCCTCGCCCTCCTCGATGTCGTCGCGCTTCCACTGCCCGATGCACGGGCCGCAGGCGTTCGACAGCAGCGTCGCGCCGACCGCCTCGAGATCGGCGAGCATCCCGTCGCGCTCGATGGTGTCACGCACCTGGTTCGACCCGGGCGAGATGAGGAGCGGGATCGGCAGCTTCATGCCGTGCGCCTTCGCCTGGCGCGCGACGTCGACGGCGCGGCCGATGTCCTCGTACGACGAGTTGGTGCAGCTGCCGATGAGGGCGGCGGTGATGCGATCGGGGTAGTGGTTCTTCGCCGCGTCGGCGGCCATCTGCGACACCGGGCGCGCGAGGTCGGGCGTGTGCGGCCCGACGACGTGCGGCTCGAGGTGCGCGAGGTCGATCTCGATCACCTGGTCGAAGTACTTCGCCGGGTCGGCGGCCACCTCGGGATCGGCGGTGAGGAGCGCCTTGTGCTTCTGCGCGAGGTCGGCGATCGCGGCGCGGCCGGTGCCGCGCAGGTAGAGGTCCATGCGATCGTCGAAGGGGAAGATCGAGCAGGTGGCGCCCAGCTCGGCGCCCATGTTCGTGATCGTCGCCTTGCCGGTGCACGAGAGGCTCTGCACGCCGGGGCCGATGAACTCGACCACCTTGTTGGTGCCGCCCTTCGTCGTGAGGATCTGGCAGAGCTTGAGGATGACGTCCTTCGGCGCGGACCAGCCATTGAGCTCGCCGGTGAGCACCACGGCGACGCGCTTCGGGTAGAGCACCTCCCACGGGAAGCCGGCCATCACGTCGACGGCGTCGGCGCCGCCCACGCCCGAGGCCCACATGCCCAGCCCGCCGGCGTTCGGCGTGTGCGAGTCGGTGCCGATCATCATGCCGCCCGGGAACGCGTAGTTCTCGAGGACGACCTGGTGGATGATGCCGGCGCCCGGCTTCCAGAAGCCGATGCCGTACTTGTTCGAGACCGAGCGCAGGAACTCGTAGACCTCGCGGTTGTCCTCCTCGGCCTTGCCGAGATCGATCACCGAGCCCTGGCGCGCGGTGATGAGGTGATCGCAGTGCACCGTCGACGGAACGGCGGTCGATGGGCGGCCGGCGAGCATGAACTGGAGGAGCGCCATCTGCGCGGTCGCGTCCTGCATCGCGACGCGGTCCGGGCGCAGGAGGAGGTAGCTCTTGCCGGCGATCAGCTCCTGGCCGGCGGCGTCGTCGAGGTGGCCAAGGAGGATCTTCTCGACGAAGGACAGCGGGCGCCCGAGGCGCTTTCGCACGACCTCCAGGTTGCGCTGCATGCGTTGATAGGCGGCGGCGACGAGCTCGGGGGTCGTCTCGATGGCGTTCATGACGGAAGGTCCTCCTTGAAGAGAGCGCGCGGTGGCATGTCCACCGTCGGGCGCGCGAAGCATACTCGATCTCGGCGGACGGAGATCCCCTCGCCGCGCGCCGGGCGCGCCCCAGATTCTCGCGTGGGTGGGTAACGCGGCAGCGCAGGAGCGCGGCCTCCGTCCGCCCGCCGCGCGGGCGATGAGCGAATCGATCCAAACAGGGGGAGCCGACGGCCCGCTGGACGACGGGACGCCCCCCGAGCAGATGCCGCCCGCCACCACGGATCCGGCGTGGCTGCTCGTCGAGGAGGGGTTCCATCCGGTGCGCGAGCACGAGATCGAGTCGCTGCTCGCGGTGTCCAACGGCTACCTCGGCACGCGCGCGGCGCTCGCGGAGGGCAGCGCGCTGTCGTCGCCCGCCACCTTCGTCGCGGGCGTGTTCGCGGTGGGCCCGCGGCCGGGCGCGGTGCCCGAGCTGGTGTCGCTGCCCGACTGGACCGCGCTGCGGCGCGTCCTCGAGGGCGACGAGCTGCGGCTCGACCGCAGCGGGACGCTCGAGCACCGGCGGATCCTCGACCTGCGGCAGGGCATCACGTGGCGCGAGTGGCGCCACCGCGACGCCGCTGGCCGCATCACCCGCATCCTGGGCCTTCGCCTCGCCTCGCTCGCCCAGCGGCACCTCGTGATCCAGTCGGTGCTGCTCGAGCCCGTGAACTACGGCGGGCCGATGATCGCCGAGGCGCGCATCGATCCTCCCGTGGGAGCGGGGGCGCCGTTCGCGCTCGAGGCGCGCCGCGCGCGCGGCGTGCTGGTGGTGACGCTCCGCCCGAGCGGCTCGCCGACCACCATCGCCTTCGCCGCCGCCACCGCCCTCCACCTCGAGCCGGGCGCGCCGCTGCCGCGGAAGCTCGACGCCACCGATGGCTCGGCCATCGAGCGCTGGGAGATCGAGCTTGCGATGGGGCGCCCGGTGCGCCTCGATCGACTGGTGGCGGTCTTCACCTCGCGCGACGGCGGGCGCCCCGTCGAGCGCGCGGTCGCGCTGGCGAGCGCGCCTCACGGTGGCCTCGGGCGCCTGGTCGCCGATCACGCCGCGGCGTGGGACGCGCGCTGGCGGCGCAGCGACGTGGAGGTGACCGGCGATCCCGCTGCGCAGCGGGCGCTCCGCTTCGCCTGCTACCACCTCATCGGCGCCGCCAACCCCGACGACGAGCGCGCCTCGATCGGCGCCCGCGCGCTCACCGGCCGCGCCTACCAGGGCCACGTCTTCTGGGACACCGAGATCTACCTGCTGCCGTTCTACACGTGGACCGACCCCGCGGCGGCGCGCGCGCTCCTGCGCTACCGCGTCCACACCCTCCCCGCGGCGCGGGACAAGGCGCGCTCGCTCGGCTACCGCG
>JAJXSP010000391.1 GCA_021784515.1 Myxococcales bacterium
GGGTGCACGATGACCACAGGAAGCGGTCTCTCGACACCGGCGTCCCGGTCCGGGTTCAGCAGAACATCGCAGCATCATTGCCAAAACTCGGGGTCGCCGCGTGACTTGGGGCGATCTGCACCCAATCCGATTGCGGCGGTTTGTCAGGGCGGCCGGACAAAGCTGATAGGCATGGTGGCGACAATAATAGTGGGCCCTGCAGGGGAACTGATAACGGTGTGGCTAGAAGGCGTCGTGGACAAGTAGATGCATTGTCGGCTATTAGGTGCGCATCGCGCGTTGCTTCAAGCGCTCTTGAACCGGGAGGCTCCCAGCCTTGGGAGGAAACTCCTGAACGGGGAAGCTTTTTCGCACATCGAGCGAAAGCAGGTGCTTAGCCTCGTCGGAGACGAGCTTCTGCGAATCGGCTTCGATGAAAATGACAACCTGACTCAACGCGGGCAAATTTTGGAGGACATCATCGATTGCTTGACGATTGTTCAAAGGAGATAGCCTGGTGGCGACGGCCTGCTCACGCAGACGGGCGCGATGACGCTCTCCCCGGACCCGACGACCGGCTTCCTTGCCAGCACGGCCCTCGGGAGCGTGGCGGACAGCTACGGCTACGACCAAAACGGAGCCGAGAGCGATTACGTGGCCACCTACAATGGGGCCTCGGTCTACGAGCGGGGAGCAACCATGGGGACGGTCTTGACGATTTGACACTTGAATGAAAGCGAACCAGACCGCGACCTTCCTCTGGGATGGCCGGGATCGTTTCGGCAGAGGGGCGGAGGACGGTATGACAGGGACGGATCTCGAAATCTCGATTCTCGCCCACCCTCGGGGCGCCAGCAGCCCGCTCGGTTTCGAGTTTTCGAGATCCGTCCCCTCCGTCGGCGTTCGAGATCCGTCCCCTCCGTCGGCGGACTGAAGAGGTGTCGATCAATGGCTCCCGTCGCCGGCCGGGTCGATCCGGCGCATGGCCAGCCGCCGGCGCGGTTGACGTCGGACGAAGATTCTTGGAGCATCCGCCGACATGGCGACGAACAAGGCATGCCTGGTCCTGCTCCTCTTCGCCGGGTGCGGCGACAGCGGCGCCCCGATCGACGACGACCTCGCGGCGCCTGCCGACGCCGCCGCCCCGCTCGACGCGAGCGTCCCGCGCGACGCGGGGGCGCCCCGCGACGCGAGCCCGCAGCCCGACCTCGTGGCACCGTGCCCCGCGCCGCAGATCCGATGCGGCGGCCACTGCGTCGACCCGCGCACCGACGTCGCCCACTGCGGCGGCTGCGGCACGCCGTGCCCGGCGATCGCCAACGGCGCGCCCTCTTGCGTGCAGGGAGTCTGTGGGGTCGCCAGCTGCGCGGCCGGCTTCGCCAACTGCAACCAGCAGGCGGCGGACGGCTGCGAGGTCGACCTCACGAGCAACGGGAGCAACTGCGGCCGGTGCGGCGCGGCGTGCGCGATGGGCAGCGTCTGCTCGGCCTCCGTGTGCACGCTGCAGTGCGCGCCGCCGACGACGAAGTGCGCCAACTCGTGCGTCGACACCATGACCGATCCGAGCGCCTGCGGCGGCTGCGGCGTCGCCTGCCCCGCGATCACCCACGGCATCCGCGGCTGCGCGGGCGGCGCGTGCACGATCGCCGCCTGCGACCCCGGCTGGACCGACTGCGACCACCAGGTCGCCAAAGGCTGCGACGTCCACACCGACACGGATCCCGCCCACTGCGGCGGCTGCGACACCGCGTGCAGCGGCGCCCACGCGACGATGGCGTGCGACCTCGGCGTTTGCGTGATCGCGCGCTGCGCCCAGGGCTTCGCCGACTGCGACCACCATGTGAGCGACGGCTGCGAGGTCGCCACCGCCACCGATTCGAAAAACTGCGGCGCGTGCGGCGTCGCCTGCGCGCCCGTCGCCCACGGCGCCGTCGGGTGCGGCGCGGGGAGCTGCGCGATCACCGGCTGCGCCGCCAACTACGGCAACTGCGACGGGAATTACGCGAACGGCTGCGAAACCACCCTGCTCGTCGACGCCGCGAACTGCGGCAAGTGCGGCGTGACGTGCGGCGTGGGCATGGCCTGCGCGGGCGGCGCCTGCGTGAAGGCGGGGATCTTCACGCCCCTGAACAGCGGCACGGGCGCCGCCTTCAACGGCGTGTGGGGCTCGGGCCCGCTCGACGTCTACGCCGTCGGCGGCATCGCGAACGGGCTGTGGTCGGCGGTGATCGTGCACTCGTCCGACGAAGGCCAGTCGTGGCAGATGCAAATGCCCTCGGGGCAGGTGCTCCACGCGGTGTGGGGCTCGGGGCCGGGCGACGTCTACGCCGTCGGCGACAACGACGTCGCGCTGCACACCGGCGACGGCGGCAAGACGTGGAAGGCGCTCGACATCGGGCAGCCGGGCCAGGTGTTGACCGTCTGGGGCTCGGGGCCGAACGACGTCTACATCGGCGCATCGCTCGGCACGGTGCTGCACTCCACTGACGGCGGGCAGAGCTGGGCGACGACGAAGCTTCCCACCTTCCAGTTCGTCAGCACGATCTGGGGCTCGGGGCCGGGCGACGTGTACGCGGGCGCCAACGCCTCCGACGCGAGCGGCGGCATCTACCACACCGCCGACGGCGGCAAGACGTGGCAGAAGCAGTCGGTCGCCGCGAACTACTGGGTGTTGGCGATCTGGGGCAGCGGCCCGACGAGCGTGTGGGCCGCGGGCGAGTCCGCATCGATGATGCACAGCGCCGGGATGGGCGCGGCCTGGAGCAGCGTGGCGACGGGCGCGAGCGGGGCGCTCTACGGGATGTGGGGCAGCTCGGCGAACGATATCTGGGCCGCCGGAGGGAACGGCCTCCTGCACTCGACGGACGGCGGCAAGACCTGGCCGCCCACCGCCACGCCGCAGGGCCCGCTCGCCGTGTGGGGATCGTCGGCGAACGACGTGTGGGTGGTGGGCAGTTCGGGGATGATCCTGCACCGCGTGCAGTGACGGGCGGGCGGTGAGCTGGGAAGCAGTACGGAAGGAAAAGGAGCTGGAAAGCGGTTAAATGATTCCTCGCCGCCGATCGTCGGGCGGCTCGAGATTGTGCCGGGCGAAGGAGAGCGTGGAGCGATGCTGAATGTCTTTTCCCGTCGGATCGAATCGAAGCGCCCGCCGCGGTCCCGAACCCCCTCCCCCGTTCGCCGGAGCGCGGCCCTGGCGCTCCTCGCGGTGCTCGCGGCGTCGTGCTCGTCGGCCCCCGCCTCGGTGACGCAGACGATCGGCCCCGAGGGCGGCACGATCGCGCTCGGTGGCGCGACGCTGACGTTGCCGCCGGGCGCCCTCGCGGCGCCGACGGCGATCACCATCGCCAAGGGGGGCCAGGCGCCACCGCCATTCCTCACGCCCTCGGGCGACGTCTTCCACCTCACGCCGGCCAACCTCGGCCTGCGCCTCGCCGCGGAGGCCACGCTGCCCTCTTCGGGCGCGCCGCACACCGGCGTGTTCCTCGCCACGCCGCAGGGGCACGGCTATGCGCGGCAACCCGGCCGGAGCGCCGGCTCGACGGTGAGCGGCCGCATCCGCTATCTCGGCGACGTCTTCGCGGGGACGCCGGGCGCGGTGCAGCCGGCGTGGCGCACGGCGGGCGCGAAGGTGGCGACGGCGGGGCGAATCGACGCCCACGCGAGCGGCGACTTCAACGGCGACCACGTGCCCGACCTCGCGGTGCTGCACGCGGCGAGCGCGACGGTGGAGCTGCTGCTCAACGCCGGCGACGGGAGCTACCACTCGTCGACGGTGGCGGTGAGCCCGGGGATGACGCCGGCGCTGGCGGCGGGCGACGCCGACGGCGACGGCATCGAGGACGTGGTGGTGGCGAGCGTCGGGGCGGCCGGGGCGCTGCGGGTGCAGATCGTCGCGGGCGGCGCCGGCGCGCCGACGGCCGGAATGCCGTCGGAGATGCCGGTGGCCATTCCCCTGGTCGCGGTCGACAACGTCATCTTCTTCGGCTCCGGCGACCCCGTGCCGCTCGCCGACGGACAGCTCCACCGCGGCTACCTCGTCGCGGGGCGGACCGCCTCGCAGGCGACGCCCGGCGAGGTGGTGCTCGTCACCGACGCGGGGATGGCGGCGGTGAAGAGCAGCTCGCTCGCTCCGGCGGACGACCCGGCCGCGGTGCCGATGACGGTGGCGAGCCAGGGCGTCTCGACGCCGGACCCGATGGTGACCTCGATGTACGACAAGCCGGTGTTCGATCCGGACACGTTCGGCGACGAGGACCCCTACGCCGTCATCTACAGCCCGTGGTACGCGGACAAATATCACGCCACGAGCACGGTGCAGGTGGTGACCAAGCTCCAGCCGATGCCCTCCATGCAGACCATCGGCGAGCTGCTCGCCGCGACGATGCCGGTGCAGATGACGGAGCCGGTGCAGGAGATCGCGGGCGACCTCACGAGCGGCAAGCCCGGCTTCACTGCGTTGCTCGACGACGGCACGCTCTCGTCGGTGCACGTCGACGCCGGCGGCAACCTCGCGAAGGCCGGCGACACGCCCTCGCTGGGCATGGTCGACGCGTCGAGCCACATCGCCACCACCGACTTCAACCTCGACGGCGTCGACGACATCCTCGCCGCGATCGACAAGCAGCTCGACGCCATCCCCGGCGACGACACGGGCGACGACGATCTCGGCGACGCCGCGCCCCAGGGCATCGACCTCCCGGGCGTCGATCAGTTCCTCGGCATGTTCGTCGGCGACAGCGACGGCGACGGTATTCCCGACGTCACCATGTTCCTGCACGACGGCGACCACGACGCGGTGCAGACGGTGCGCGGCGACCTCGGCGCCGGCAGCGGCGGCGGCATGGACGGCGGCAGCATGGGCGGCGGAATGGACGGCGGCACCGTCACGCCGACGGGGATGCCCTTCAACGTGACCAGCTGGTCGCCGGCGTCGGGGCAAAAGGGCACCGTCATCACGCTCAAGGGGACGGGCATCACCGGCGTCACCGCGGTGAGCGGCCAGGTGGAGTACGACATGAACGCGCCGCTCGTGCCGCTGCCCTACAAGATCGTCGACGATCAGACGCTCGAGGTGACCGCGGACCTCGACCGCAACTTCGAGATCGTCGCCGCCGCGAGCTGGGGCGGGCACCAGGTGACGGAGCCCGTCACGTCGGTGTTCATGGAGCCGCCCACGATCACCGGCGTCACCGTCACCAACTGCAAGCCGACCACGGACTGCAGCATCCTGGTGATGGGCACCAACTTCTACACGTACGACCCGACGACCTCGATGGCGCAGACGACGCTCCTGCTCAACGGCCAGCCCCCCGACCTCACGGACGAGGCCGGCGCCGATGACTCGATGGCGTTCGGCATGTGGAAGAAGGGCGCGTGGCAGGCGGGCGCCAACGAGATCATCATCGGAACGCCCGCCGGCTCCGCCACGTCCATGCAATAGCTCCCCGGAGGCGCGGCGGGCTCGCCGTCGACGGATGGGTTGAATCCCGCCGCGGCATGCACGTCAAATGGTCGTCATGAGAGCCCCCGTGCTCATCCTCGCCGTCCTGCTCGGTGGTTGTGCCACCGTCACCTCGGTCGCGGTCGGTCCCCCGCAGCCCCCCAAGCCCCCGGACTGCGCGCTGCAGTTCTCGCAGCAGCCGCCCGAGGCGCTGGCGGCGGGCTACCAGCGCGTCGGCGAGATCTGCCTGTGCGATCCCAACAACCCCGGTAACGATCCCCGGGCCTCGCGCTCGTCCCCCGAGCTGCAGCAGCGGGCGTGCGCGCTCGGCGGCGACCTGGTGACGGCGACGGGGACGTGCAGCGCCGCCAGCCCGCTCGACGAGGGCGCCTGCGACGGCATCCGGTTCGCGGTGATGAAAGCGCGCGCCGCGGCGAAGTGACCGCGCGAGGGGTGCGCGTCGTCAGCGTGGACGCGCGGCGAGGGCCTCGCGCGCGACGCGGCGGACGCCCGGCT
>JAJXSP010000392.1 GCA_021784515.1 Myxococcales bacterium
ACCGCCCTCGTCAACGAGTGCCCGCCCGACGTCCGCGAGCTGGGCGTGGGGATCAATGTCCTGGCGATCCACCTCCTTGGCGACGCCGTCTCGCCGCCGCTGATCGGGGCGCTCAGGACCTCCCTCCAGCGCGCGGGGGTGGCGAGCGGCGCGGCGGCGAGCGCGGCGATCGCGGCGACGGCGCTCCCGCTCCTCGCCGGTGGGATGGTTCTGCTCCGCGCCGCCCGAAGTGGTCGAGTGCGCGCCACGGGCTGACGATTTCTGTTACACGCGCCAACGCTCGAACTGATGGCGCGCGTGCCAGCCGGCCGTGGATCGAGCGTTTCGCGGCGGGTGCGCGATTCCCCCGTCGCGTAAGCCGGCGCGCAATCGGTCGTGCGTGTAATTGGGCTTACTGCCGGTTCGGCGATAAATGTGTGTGTACCGACGGCGGCAGTCGCCGGAGACCGCGACCGGTTTGGGGCGCGTCGCCGACGGATGGGGGCTGCGAGCCTCAGCCGGAGGCTGACGGGCGACCGAAAATGCGCTCCCAGGGACAAAACGTGTCACCGCCAGCCATGCCCATGCCCGCCAAGTAGGCGTGCCCCCGTTTCTTGAGTCATGGCACGCCTCGTGTTAGGGTCTGCTCCGTCGCACTTCAACCCCGAATGGAGGCGTCCATGTACAAGAGGCTTGTGAGAGGTTTCACCCTGGTGGAGCTGATGATCGTCGTCGCGATCATCGGAATCCTCGCCGCCGTGGCCATCCCGGCGTTCATCAAGTACATCCGTCGGTCGAAGACGACCGAGGCTTCGATGAACATCCGGAAGATGTACGACTCGACGGTTTCCTACTACGAGGCGGAGCACGCCTCCTCGAACGGCGCCATCCTCGCCCGCCAGTTCCCGACCGCGGCGGCCTGGAACCCGGCGCAGGGCGCCTGCTGCGGCCAGCCCGGCCAGAAGTGCGCCCCGAACATCGCGACCTGGCAGTCGGTCTGGAGCAACGCGACCTGGCAGTCGCTCAACTTCTCGATCGACGATCCGTTCTACTACTCGTACCAGACCTTCGGCATCGGTACCGGCGGCGCAGCGGTCGGCGACAGCTACCAGGTGCAGGCGTCGGGTGACCTGAACTGCAACACGACCTTCTCGCTCTACCAGCGGACCGCCACCATCGACGGCCAGTACAACATCAACGGCGGCTCGGGCCTCTACGTCGTCAACGACATCGAGTAGCTCGCCCTCCGCTTCGACCCGCCTCCACCCTCTCACATCCCAACGCCACCAACTCCAGACCGGGGCGCCGCGCTCGCGGCCCCCGGCGAGGCTCGCCTCGGCCCTTCGGCGCGTACAAGCTATGGCATGCTCGTGGCGATGATCCCCGACCGGGGACGGGGCCGGTTGCTCCGGCCCCTCGACGCCTTCCCACTCACTCCGCTCGGATGCCTGGCGCTCGCCGCCGGCTGGCTCGCCGTGCGCGAGTACGGTCGCCTGCGTCAGGACCTCATCCTCTACGTCGCGGGCTATGGCGTGATGGCGCTGGTCGGGCTGTCGCTGCTGCTGGTGTCGGCGACGGCGATCGTGCTGCGGCTCCGCTGGCGGCCGCCGACGCCGTCGGACGAACGCGTGGAGGCGGGGGCGGTGGTGGCGACGGGCTTCGCGCTGCCGTCGCTGTGGTGGCTGCCGTTCGTCTCGCTGCGCTGGCAGTGGCTCGCGCCCGGCGGCGTCGCGGTGCGGGCGGTTCCCGACCACGGCCGGCTGCGCGAGGAGGTCGTCCACGGCGAGCGCGGCGAGCACGACCGGACGCTCCGCCGCGTGGTGGTCGAGGACGTCCTCGGGCTGGCGCGCGTGGCGCTCCGGTTGGCGCAGCCGGCCGCGCGCACCGTGCTC
Source organism: Myxococcales bacterium (assembly GCA_021784515.1). Taxonomy (GTDB): domain Bacteria; phylum Myxococcota_A; class Polyangia; order Palsa-1104; family SHYY01; genus SHYY01. The sequence goes on from JAJXSP010000392.1 coordinate 1,872, forward strand.
CCCGCGCGCGGCCGTCCGCCGACGGCGCCGCTGCTCCAGGCGCTCGCCGGCGGTGACGCGGTGTCGCACCCGCTCGGTCCCCCCGACGGCGATCTCGTCGAGATGCGGCGCTACGTCCCCGGCGACCCGATGAAGCGCGTGCTGTGGAAGACCTTCGCGCGCACGCGGGCGCTGATGGTGCGCCTCCCCGAGCGCGCGGTATCACCGACACACCGTACGCTCGCCTACCTCGTCGCCGGCGACGGTGACGAGCCGGCCGCCGCGCTGGCGCGGGTGGCGGTCGAGGCGGGCACGCTCGGGTCCGAGTGGCGCTTCGGGGCCGACGGCTCGACGGAAGACGCGCGGCGCGCCGTCGATGCGCTACTGCCGATTGTCCGATCGAGGGCCGCGCGCGCGCAGGGCGGCGAGGGCTTCGGCCCGTTCCTCGCGCGCAACTCGGAATTCGGCGCCGGCCGCTGCGTGCTCTTCACGCCCGGGCGGCCCGGTCCGTGGCTGGCGCTCGTCGCCGCCGAGGTGCGGCGGCGACCGGGTCGCGTCGAGGCGCTGGTCGGGATCGACGGCGTCCGCGATGCGTCGCGCGCCGGTCTCACCCGCTGGCTGCTGCGGCCCGAGGAGGCCGACGAGGGAGCTCCCCTGGCCGACGAGGTGGACGCGGTGGCGCGCGCTCTCCTCGCCGCCGGCGCCGTCGTGACGGTGATCGATCGCCCGAGCGGTCGCCTCCATGGCCGCTTCGCGCGTCGTAGGGCCGCGTGATCCCTCCTGCCGCCGTCGAAGCGAAGCGCCCGCCGCCCGACTCCTGGCTGGTGGTGGCGCTGCGCGGCCTCGCCCTCGGCGTGGCGGCGTTCGCGCTGCTCGTCGAGGTGGCGCTCCCCGCGGGGCTCGTCGGGGCGGTGGGCGGAACGCTGGCGGCGGTCGCGGCGGCCTCGTCGCTGGCGCGTAGCCGCGTGCGTTTGTTGGCGGTGTGGCTCGCCGCCGCGCTCGCCGGGGCCGTCGCGCTCCTCGTCGGCGCCTGGCTCGTCGACGGGGCGGCCGGCGCGGCGCTCCTCGGCATCCGCGGCGCGATGTCCGCCGGCGACGCCATCCGCTTCGGCCTGCTCGCCTTCGCTCTCACGTTGGCGCTGCGCACCTCCTCGACCCGCTACGAGGTCGTCGAGGTGGTCGAACTGGTGATCGTCGCGCTCTCGCTCGCCGGCGTGATGGCCGCCCACCGGGCCGGCGCGCTCAACCACCCGCGCTGGCTCTCCGACTGGGCGTGGACCAACGGGCACGACCCGCAGCGGATCCTCCTGTGGCTCGGCGCCGGCACCCTCGTCGCGCTGGTGCTCGCCCTCATGCGCGAGCGGCGCGGACGGGGCGCCCGCGTGCTGCTCCACTTCGCCGCCGCCGCGCTGCTCGCCGCGCTCGCCGCCGTGTTCGTCGTCACCGTGTTCGGCGCGCCGCGCCCGCGCCGCGGCGAGGGGCTTGGCCTCGACGGCGGTCGTCCCGAGGAGGGGCAGGGGCGCCCGAGCGCCGGCGGCACCGGGCAAGCGGGCAACCAGCTCAACCAGCTCGAGTTCAAGGACGACTACTCGTCGAAGTCGCAGGACTCGCCCGTCGCGGTGGTGATCCTCCACGACGACTACTCGCCCCCGCTCGGCTACTACTATTTCCGCCAGACCGCCTTCAGCCAGTACAACGGCCACCGCCTCGTCGCCACCACGCGCGACGATCTCGACCGCGACATCCTCACCGACTTCCCGACGGGGAAGACCGCCATCCCCGAGGCGCCGGCGGCCGGGGCGGGGCGCGAGCGCGTGCCGATCCACTCGACGGTGGCGCTGCTGGTGGATCACGTGCGCCCGTTCGGCCTCGAGTCGCCGGCGGAGATCACGCCGAAGCCTTCGCCCGATCTCTCGCGCTTCCAGCGGGTGTACGACGTCACCTCGTCGGCGCTCGCGATGCCGTACGAGGACCTGCTCGGCAAGCACAGCTCGCGCTGGAAGGCGAGCCCCGCGCAGGAGGCCTACACCCGCCTGCCCGACGACCCGCGCTACAAGCAGCTCGCCGACAAGATCATCGACGAGACGCTGCGCCCCGAGTGGCGCGACGACCCGTTCGCCCAGGCGATCGCCATCTCGTCGTGGCTCGGCAAGAACAGCGTCTACAGCATGAAGTCGCAGCACGCCGGCGCCGACGATCCCACCGCCGACTTCCTGTTCGGCGACCGCACCGGCTACTGCGTGCACTTCGCCCACGCCGCGGCGTTCCTGCTCCGCGCCCGCGGCCTGCCCGCCCGCATCGCCGCCGGCTACGTCGCCGACGAGGGGCGCCGCGGCACCGGCTCGACGATCATGCTGCGCCAGAAGGACGCCCACGCGTGGGCCGAGCTGGCGCTCGACGGGTTCGGCTGGATCATCGTCGACGTCGCGCCGGAGCGTTCGCTCGACCCGCCCGACACGCCGCCCGACCAGGACCTGCAGCGGATCCTCGGCGAGCTGGCGCGCGGCGATCCGAGGGCGGGGAAGATGCCGCCGCCCGGTGCGTCGCATGCCTGGCCAACGCTCGCGCAGGTGCTCCGCCGCGCCGCCGTCGGGTTGCTCGCCCTGCTCGCGTGCTGCTGGCTCGTGAAGCTGTGGCGGATCGGCGCGCCGTCGGTGGCGGGGCCGCGCAGCGTCCATCGCGTCGCCTACCGTGCCGCGCTCGATCGGCTGGCCGAGGTGGGGATGGCGCGCGCCCGCGGCGAGACGCGCGAGCGCTTCGCCGTCCGCGCGGCTCCCTTTGCGCCGTCGCTGTCGCCGCTCACCGAGGCGCACCTCGCCCGCGCCTTCGGCTCGCGCCGCCTCGCCCCCGTCGGGGAGACGCGCCGCCTCGCCCGCGGCGCCTGGAGCGAGGCGTGGGCGCATGCGCCGTGGTGGCGTATCCTGATCGGCTTCGCCAACCCCCTCTCGTGGCTCCGGAGCCGCTAGCGCACCAAGGGAGAACCCGATGATCGACCTCGCTGCCGCCCAGCACGTCGCCGCGCGCCTGCGCGATCGCCTCACCGCCGCGGTCAAGGGGCGTGACGACGTGATCGAGCTGGTCCTGGTGGCGCTCCTCGCCGACGGCCACGTCCTCCTCGAGGACTACCCGGGCTCGGGCAAGACGCTGCTCTCGAAGACGCTCGGCGAGTCGATCATCGACGACGGCGCCGACCACATCCCCGGCTTCCGGCGCATCCAGTTCACGCCCGACCTCCTGCCCTCCGACGTCACCGGCGTCACGGTGTTCGACGCCACCACCAGCCGCTTCTCCTTCCGCGCCGGGCCCGTCTTCGCCCACGTGGTGCTCGCCGACGAGATCAACCGCACCTCGCCCAAGGTGCAGGCGGCGCTCCTCGAGGCGATGGCGGAGAAGCAGGTCACCGTCGACAACACCACCTGGAAGCTCGACGAGCTGTTCTTCGTCATCGCCACGCAGAACCCGCTCGACCTCGCCGGCACCTACCCGCTCCCCGTCGCGCAGCTCGACCGCTTCCTCTTCAAGATCCGCATGCACCACGTCTCGCGCGAGGCGGAGCTGGACGTGCTGCTCACCGCGAAGGAGCGCCGCGCCGGCGTCCCCGAGGCGCTCCCGCGCGCCAGCCGCGGCGAGGTGGTGGCGGCGCGCCAGGCCTGCCACGAGCTGGTGCACGTGAGCCGCTCGGTGCACGAGGCGCTCGTCGACGTGGCGCGGGCGCTGCGCGCCGACCGCCGCGTGCTCCAGGGCGCCTCGACGCGCTCGCTGGTGATGGCGCTGCCCGCCCTCCAGGCGCGCGCGATGATCCGCGGCCGCGACTACGTCACGCCCGACGACGTGGAGGCGCTGCTGGTCCCGATCTTCGGCCACCGCCTCGAGCTGGCGCCCGGCGTCGACGACGCGGGCGAGGTGATCCACGAGGGCGCGATGCCGGTCCTCGAGCGCCTCGCGCGCCTCTCGCTGGAGCGCGCGGCGGGATGAGCCGCGCCCGCCTCGTGGCCGCGGCGTTGGCCGTGGCCGCAGGTGTGACAGGGTATGTCCGGGCCGAGGAGCGCGCGGGCGCCGAC
>JAJXSP010000393.1 GCA_021784515.1 Myxococcales bacterium
AGAAGGCAGCCAAGCGCGCGGTGACGATCGCGCTGCGCAACCGGTGGCGGCGGCAGCAGGTGCCCGAGCACCTGCGCGACGAGATCGCGCCGAAGAACATCATCATGATCGGCCCCACCGGCGTCGGGAAGACGGAGATCGCGCGCCGCCTCGCCAAGCTGGTGCAGGCGCCCTTCCTCAAGGTCGAGGCGTCGAAGTTCACCGAGGTGGGCTACGTCGGGCGTGACGTCGACTCGATCGTGCGCGACCTCGTCGAGATCTCCGTCAAGCTGGTCAAGGACGAGGAGACGGCGGCGGTGCGGTCGCGCGCACGGCAGGCGGCCGAGGAGCGGCTGCTCGACCTCCTTTTGCCCAGGCCGCAGCCGGCGGGCGCGACGACGCGCGAGCCGGGCCGTCCGATCGAGCTGCCGGCGAACATGGCGGAGTACGAGATGCCGTCGACGCGCGACAAGCTGCGCGAGCTGCTGCGCGACGGGAAGCTCGACGACCGCACGGTGGAGATCGAGGTCACCGAGCAGCACAACCCGGCGGTGCAGATCTTCTCGCAGGCGGGCCTCGAGGAGATGGGGATCAACCTGAAGGAGCTGTTCGGGCGCTCGCAGAAGACCCGCCGCAAGGTGCGCATCCCCGACGCGCTCGCGCTGCTCCAGCAGGAGGAGGCGGGCAAGCTCGTCGACATGGACAAGGTGGTGAAGGAGGCGGTCCACCGCGCCGAGAACTCCGGCATCGTCTTCCTCGACGAGATCGACAAGATCGCCGGCCGCGAGAGCGCGCACGGCCCCGACGTCAGCCGCGAAGGCGTGCAACGCGACCTCCTGCCGATCGTCGAGGGCTCGACGGTGACGACGAAGTACGGGACGGTGAAGACCGACCACGTGCTGTTCATCGCCGCCGGCGCGTTCCACGTCTCGAAGCCGTCGGACCTCATCCCCGAGCTGCAGGGCCGCTTCCCGATCCGCGTCGAGTTGGAGGCGCTGGGCGACGCGGACTTCCTGCGGATCCTGACGGAGCCGGAGAACTCGCTGACCCGTCAGTACGCGGCGCTGCTCGACACCGAGGGCGTGAAGCTCACCTTCGCGCCCGAGGCGGTAGCGGAGATCGCGCGGATGGCGGCGATGGCGAACGCGCGCATGCAGAACATCGGCGCGCGGCGGCTCCACACGATCCTGGAGCGGCTGCTCGACGAGGTGTCGTTCGAGGCGCCCGAGATGAAGGGGCGCGAGGTGATCGTCACCGTCGACTACGTGCGCGAGCGGCTGGTGAAGCTCCTCGAGGACGAGGACCTGTCGAAATACATTCTTTGATGGCGGTCAGTTCTCCCAGGTGAAGCCGAGGTCGAGGAAGATTCCGGCGCGCGAGCCGAGCAGGACGAAGTCGGGATAGGTGTAATACATGCCCGTCAATCGGCCGTCGAACAGCAGGCTCGCGCCGCCGGGCCGCCGCGACGGCAGCAATACGCGCGACACGTCGAGGTGCGCGACGTGGCCGGTCTCGCGCCCCAGCTCCTTGTCCGAGGTGAAATACGAGTAGTTGCTCGGCGCCAGGGTGTATTTCGACTGGTAGAAATCGGCCGACGATTGGATGTAGAAGCGATATCCCACCTCCACGCGCCATTGGCCGGAGGCCGTGCGCAGATCGAGGGCGCCGGTGGCGCTCTTCATTCCCCAGCTGTCGATGCCCAATCGGGCTTCGGTGTGGAGGCCGAGCCCGGGAAGCAGCGAGTGCAGCCACTCGAGGACGAGCGCGTGCTGCAGGCGAGTGGCCGGCACCGTCTCGGGCAGACCGTCGGCCGATCCGATCGTGTTCGAGAAGATGATGTGCTGGTAGTCGCCGACGGTGAACCTCCAGTCGCCGAAGCGCACGTTGCGGTAGGGCGAGGCCTGGTAGCCGTCGGAATAGCCGCCGTCGTAGCGCAGCCGCAGCGCGTCCTTCCGGGACAATACCTGCGCCACGCCCGCCGACCACCCGAGGTCGACCATGCGCTGGGAAAAGGTCGGATCGAGGACGCTGCCAATGAAGTTCCCCGTGAATCGAATGCCGCCGAGCAGCGTGGTCATGCGATGGAACACGTCGATTGAGCCATTGAACCCGCCGCCGACGCTGTTGTAGTCGCGCTCGTTGGCGAAGGAGGCCGAGAAGTTGACTGCGTGGCCGTCGTCGTCCTTCCAGCCGAGGCCGCCGGTGACCTGGAAGCGACGGTCGGTCATCGTGCCGCCGCTGGTCGACGTGGTGCCCGAGGCGCTCGAGACGACGTCCACCTTGCTCAGGCCGGGCGAGGAGCGCACGTCGACGGAGGCGCTCGAGACGACGTCGGCCGAGACGCTCCCCGAGACGGTCCAGCGGTTGAACGCGGCGGCGATGGCGCCGAGGACGCGAAAGACGTAGGTCTGATCGCCGTCGGCGTAGATCCCGGTGCGGATCGCGCCGCTCATCGGGTGGGCGACCGGCTCCTGTGGCGCAACACTCTCGGGCGCGCCCTCGTCGTCCTCGTCGTCGTCGGGAGCGGTCGGCGCGACGGGGAGCGGGTAGCCGGGAACCTCGGGGCTCGGTTGCGGAGGTTCCTGGGCGAGCGCGTCGCCTGTCGCCGCGACGAGCAGCGCCACGAGGAGCGCCCCCCTCGGCCACGCCCTCAATGGCAGCCGCAGCCGGCGCCCGCGCTCCCCGGGCCGGCGCTCGAGAACGTGGTGCCCTCGGTGATCTCGAGCACCGAGGCCTCCTGCTCATCGGCGACGGGCGCCATCTGGAACCGCATGGTGGGGTTGGCCAGCTCGCCGCGCTCCCAGGGGCGGACGACGGTGCAGCCGGCGGAGAAGGTGGCGAGCATCGTTGCGGCGAACAGGAGGAGAGGGCGCATGCGCGGTGAGGCCGGCGGTCTGCAACCGTCGAGCCGGCAGTTGATCGAACGCAACGCCGCTCTTCGCCTCGCGACGCGGCGCGCGGCCTCGCCGCCGGCGCCCGGAAGCTGCACAACGCTGTCCGATCCTTGCTCACCGGCGGCGGCGGGGGATGGTCAGCGCGTGGACCGGATCGCGCGGAACCCCTCGCAGCGACGACCCGACAGCACGGCGATCGAACGTCATGGGATCGCCGGACGGTGGGAGCCGGAAGGGGCCGCGCCGCGGGCGTCAGGCGAATCGCCCCAGCAGCTCCCGCGACGGCGCGCCCACCCGGCAGTCGACGATGCGCCCGTCGGCGATCTCGACGGTGGAGGGCGTGGTCAGCACGCCGAACGCGCGCGCCACGTCGAGCTGCTGCGCGACGTCGACGACGTGGACGGCGGGGTTCGCCCGCGCCATCGCCTGGAGGCGCGGCGTGAAGGGGCGGCAGGCGCCGCAGGTCGGACTGTGGAAGTAGACGAGCGCCGTCTTGCCGCGGGCGATGCGCTTGCCGAGCGGGCCGCCGACCGCCGGCGCGGGCGTGCCGCGAAGCGCGCGGGCGCGCAGCCGGATGGCGATCTGCAGCGCCACCATCAGGCCGGCGAGGGCGAGGGAGAGGATCGTGATGACGGTGATCAGGGTCGACATGGTGGTTGCCTCGACGCGGCGTGGGCGCACGGTGAGAGCCAGCCGCGTGGCGAGCGGTTCCGCGCCGCCGTCGCGCGCGTTCGCTCGAACCCTCGCGGCGGTGAGCGGCTCTCACGTCACATGAAGTGCACGCCGACCACGAAGACGCTCGAGCAGGCCGTCGAGGCGCGCTACGGCGCCCTGGCCACCTCCTGCTGCGCCGGCACGCTCTCCTGCGGCGCCGCGTTCGACGTCGCCGCGCCGAAGCGGGGCGAGGTATTCGTCGACCTCGGGTGCGGCCGCGGGCGCGACGTGGTCCGCGCCGCCGACCGCGTCGGCCCGACGGGCGAGGCGATCGGGATCGACCGCACGGCGGCGATGCTGGATGCCGCGCGCACGAGTCTGCCGCCCCACCTCGGAAACGCCCGCTTCCTCGACGGCGACCTCGCCGCGCTTCCGCTCGGCGACGCGATCGCCGACGTCGTGATCTCGAACTGCACGATCAACCACGCGCGCGACAAGGAGGCGGTCTATCGCGAGATCCACCGCGTGCTCCGTCCGGGCGGGCGGTTCGTGATCTCCGACGTGATCGCCGAGGAGGAGCTGCCCGCGTCCGTGCGCGACGACCCCGCCGCGTGGGCCGCCTGCTACGGCGGCGCGATCCCCGAGGCCGACTACCTCCGCGCCGTCGAGCGCGCCGGCCTCGTCGGCATCGAGATCGTCGAGCGCTCGGACCCCTACGAGAAGGGCGGCGTGCTGGTGCGCAGCCTCACGGTGCGCGGCGCGCGCCCATCGCCGAACCGAGAGGAAGGAGGTGATCGCCGATGAAGCTGCTGACCGTGAAGAAGAGCTGCTGCGCGCCCGAGAAGAGCGCGCAGTGCTGCGCCAAGGCGTCCCGGATCGTCTCCGGCTGCCACGACTGAACCGCGCCCCCGGCGACGGCGCGCGCGGCCACGACGGCTCGCGCGCGCCGCCCCGGGGCCCTTCGAGGAACCCATGAGCGACCACGTCCACGTCATCGATCAGGATCGCTTCGAAGCCGAGGTGCTGCGCTCGCACGAGCCGGTGCTGCTCGACTTCTTCTCGACGGAGTGCCCGCCCTGTGAGGCGCTCGCGCCGAAGTACGAAGCGGTGGCCGGGCAGTTCGCCGGCCGCGCGCGTTTTTTCAAGATCTTTCGCCAGGGCAACCGCGAGCTGGCGGCGAAGCTCGGCGTCACCGGCAGCCCGACGGTGCTGCTCTTCAAGGACGGCCGCGAGGTCGGTGGGCGGCTGAGCGGCGACATCAAGCGCAGCGAGCTCCGGCAGGCGGTCGAGGCGCTGGTCGCCTGACGAGGAGAGGACGATGTCCGAGCGATTCGATCTGATTGTCGTGGGGGCCGGGCCGGCCGGGCTGGCGGCGGCGATCTACGGCGCGCGCGCCCGCCTGAAGACGCTGGTGCTCGACGAGGGCGTCCCCGGCGGCCAGGTGAAGACCACGCACAAGGTATCCAACTACCCGGGCTTCCCCGAGGACATCAAGGGGAGCGAGCTGGCCGCCGCGTTCGCGCGGCAGGCCGAGCGCTTCGGCGCGACGATCGCGCGCTCCGTCGAGATCACGGCGGCTGATCTCGGCGGGCTCGCCGCGCCCGAGAAGCGCTTCGTCCTCGACGACGAGCGCGAGGTGGTCGCCCCGGCGGCGATCATCGCGACCGGCGCGCGCCCGCGCCCGCTCGGCGTCGAGGGCGAGGCGCGCTTCCGCGGCGCCGGCATCTCCTACTGCGCCACCTGCGACGGCGCCTACTTCGAGGGCAAGGACATCCACGTCGTCGGCGGCGGCAACTCCGCCGTCGAGGAGTCGCTGTTCCTCACTCAGTTCGCGCGCAGCGTGACCATCGTCCACCAGTTCGCCGAGTTCCAGGCCGAGGCCTCGATCGCCGAGGAGGCGCTGCGCCACCCGAAGATCCGCGTGCTGTGGCGCCACGAGCCGCGCGGCTTCCACGGCGAGACGAGCCTCGCGGTGATGCGCGTCGAGGATCTGGCGGCGCACGCGGTCCACGATCTGCCCACCGACGGCGTGTTCGTCTTCGTCGGCATGGCGCCGCAGGCCGATCTCGTGAAGGGGCTGGTGCCGTTGAACGCGTGGGGCTACGTCGAGACGGGCGAGGACATGAGCACGCCGGTGCCCGGCCTCTACGTCGCGGGCGACCTGCGCGCCAAGCGCTTCCGCCAGATCACCACCGCCGTCGCCGACGGGACGATCGCGGCGCTCGCCGCGCAGAAGTACCTCCGCGACCGCTACCCGTCGAGGCCGTAGAAGCGCGCGCCGAGGCCGAGCAGCTCGCGCACCGGGCGGCAGTCGGGCGCGCGGACGTCGCCGAGCGTCGCTCGGGCCGCGATCGCGCCGCAGCC
>JAJXSP010000019.1 GCA_021784515.1 Myxococcales bacterium
GCGGCGGCCGCGGGTTCGGCGGTGGCGGCGGCGACGCGCTCGGCGGCGGCGACGCGCTCGGCGGCGGCGGCGCGCTCGGCGGCGGCGCGCTCCAGCTCCTCTGGGCGTCGAGATCGGCGATGATTCGCTCCACCGCGGCGCGGTCCTTCGCGTCGGGCGACAGGCGCAAGTAGGTCTCATAGAACTTCTTCGCGTCCGCCGGCTCCAAGAGCTCGCGATGGCACTGCGCGATGTTGTAGAGGAAGGCCGGCGACTCGTAGTTCATGTAGGCGCGCTTGAACGCGTCGAGCGCCTCGCGGAACTCGCGCAGGTCGTAGAGGCGCGTCCCCTCCACGAACGCCTGCTTCGCCGCCGCCGGGTCGTCGGCCCGCGCCTCGCCGGCCGCGGCGACGACCACGAGGCAGATCACCACCCCACGCATGGCCGCGACCATTGCGCGGCCGGGAGAGGCCTGTCAAGCGGAGGGAATCGCCGGATCACCCGCCGATCGCCCGATGGGGGGCAGGAAGAAGGGCCGCCCGCTCTGCACGTCCACCTACGTCGTCGACGAGACGCTGACGCTCCTGCGCCGCCGGGTGAGTCACGCCGCGGCGGTGGGATTCGGCGAGCGGGTCGAGCAGGGACGCTGGTGCCGCGTCGTCGAGGTCGACGAGCCGGTGCGCCTCGCCGCCTGGGAGCTGTTCGTGCGCCACCACGACCGCGCCTTGTCGTTCACCGACTGCACATCGTTCGCCCGCATGCGGTCGATGGGGCTCCGCGAGGCGTTCTCGTTCGACGCGGACTTCGCCGCGGTCGGGTTTTCGCCTCTGCCCGCGACGTGATCTTCACCCGAGCTCGAACAGGAAGTTCGTCAGCTCTTCGTCGAGGCGGATGATGTCCATCGCGTCGCCGCGGGCGACCGCGCGCTTGAGGTGCAGCACCAGCTCCTCGAGCTTCGCGCGCGGCTCGGGCGGAAGATCCTTCGCCTTGCGCTCCGCCGAAGCGACGAGCGCGCGCACTCCCCCCTCGGCTCCCGTTCCCGTTGCCGTCGCCGTTCCAGTCGGCGCGAGCACCGGTCCCGATCCGCCGGCCGCCGCCCGGTCCATCGACACCGGCGGCGGCAGGTGCTCCGACCACTCGCGCTCGAGCCGATCCCGCGCCAGCTGCCGGTCGCGCTCGCTCATGCGGTTGGCCGAGCGCTCGATCGTCAGCGTGGCCTCCTTCCCCGTCGAGATCACCTTGGTGCGGACCTGGAGGATGCCGTTGACGTCGTAGGTGAAGGTGACGTGGATCCGTTCGCTGCCCGCGGCGCCGGGCGGGATGCCGTCGATGGTGTACTGGTCGAGGAAGGTGTTGTTCTTCACCAGCCGCGACTCGCCCTGGTAGACCTTGATGTCGACGTGCGACTGGCCGTCCGCCGTCGTCGAATAGGTCTCCGTGCGGGACACCGGGATCGTCGAGTTGCGCTGGATGATCGGCGAGAACATGCCGCTCATCTTCTGGAAGCCGCTCGTGGCGACCACCTCGACCCCGAGCGTGTAGGGGCACACGTCGGTGATCATGATGCCGCGCTCGCGATCGACCGCCCCCGACTTGAGCCCCGCCTGCACCGCCGCCCCGAGCGCGATCGCCTCGTCGGGGTTGACGCCGCGCTTGGGCTCCTTGCCGAACTTCTCGACGAGGATCCGCTGCACGAGCGGGATCCGCGACGAGCCGCCGACCAGCACCACCTCGTGGATCTGCCCGGGGGTGAGCCTGGCGTCGTGGAGCGCCTTGTCGATCGGGTCGAGGGTCGAGCGGATCAGGTCGTCCACCAGCAGCTCGAACTGCTCGCGCGAGAACTCGCACTCGAGGGACAGCGGCGTGCCGCCGGCCGTCGAGAGGAAGGGCAGCAGGATGGTGGTCGACTCCATCGACGACACCTCGTGCTTGGCCTGCTCGGCGGCCGCCTTGAGCCGCGCCTGGGCGCGCACGTCCTTCTTGAGCAGCGTCGCCGCCTCGGGGCCGTGGTCGCGCTCGAACTGGCTGAGGAGGTAGTCGACGATGCGGCGGTCGAAGTCCGAGCCGCCGAGCGCGTTGTTGCCCGCCGAGGCCTTCACGTCGAGCACGCCCTCGAACATCTCGAGCACCGACACGTCGAAGGTGCCGCCGCCGAGGTCGTAGACCAGGACGAACTGCTCCTTGTCGAGGTGGTCGATGCCGTAGGCGAGCGCCGCCGCGGTCGGCTCGTTGAGGATGCGCTCCACCTTGAACCCGGCCAGCTCGCCGGCGTCCTTGGTCGCCTGGCGCTGCGCGTCGGTGAAGTAGGCCGGGACGGTGATCACCGCCTCGTCCACCGGGTAGCCGAGCGTGCGCTCGGCGTCGTCCTTGAGGCGGCGCAGGATGATCCCCGAGACCTCCTGGGGCGAGTACTCGCGGTCGGCGACACGTACCTTGCGCGGGGTGCCCATCAGGCGCTTCACCTCGGCGACGGTGCGCTCGGGCATGGCGATGAGCTGGTTCTTCGCGGTCTCGCCGACGTGGAGCTTGCCCGCCTTGTCGATGCCGACCACCGAGGGGGTGAGCCGCTTGCCCAGCTCGTTCGGGATGATCTCCGGGCGGTCGCCCTTCATGTACGCGACGAGCGAGTTGGTGGTCCCGAGGTCGATCCCGACGATGGTGGCCATGGGGTCAGGGAGATTAGCAAACCGGCGCCGGGGCGGCCAAGGCGGGGAGCGTCCATCCCCTCGTATCGTGAGCGTGAGCGGGCGGTGAGGTCATCCGGGCGATTTCGGCGCGATGGCGGAGAGGGCGGTGATCAGCGCCGGCAAATCGGCGGTGGCGGTGTTCCAGACCTCTTCGAGATCGACCCGGTCGTAGGCGTGGATCAGCATGTTCCGCATTCCGGCCATCTCCTTCCACGGAACGACCGGATGGCGCACCCGAAACCCCTGCGAGAGCCTCGTCACCGCCTCGCCGAGCACGAGCAGCTGGTGCATCACCGAGGATTGCGTCTTCTTGTCGGCGAGGAATGCCGGAAGGTCCGTGCCGGCGCAGAACTCGACCGCGAGCCGCGCGGCGCCGAGGATGTCGAGGAGGGTCGCGTCATCCCGCGACATGATAGGGCACCGCTCCGTCGAGGATGGCGCGGCGGCGGATCCAGTTCTCGCTCCGCTCGATGGCACGCCGGCTCACCAGATCCACCTTGCGCCCGACGATCGAAGCGAGCTCCTCCTCCATCTGGACGTGCGCGAACAGACCGACGCGGGCGTCGTCCTCGAACGTCACGAGCACGTCCACGTCGCTGTCGGGACGGAAGTCGTCGCGGAGGACGGAGCCGAAGAGTGAAAGCTCCCGGATCTTCCAACGCCGGCAGAAATCGGCGATCCGTTCGCGATCCAGGTGAAGTCGCGAGGCCATGCGCCGATGATAGCGCGGACTCCCGAAGCCCGAAGCCGGATCAGGCCGCGCCCGGGGGCGTGCCGTCGGGCGGCGGCGTCACCTGGCGGCGCGCCGGCGGGTCGAAGTCGCCGCGGCCGCCGTCGCCGGGCGGCAGCACGGTGTTGGCCGCGACCCGGAAGTACGTGGTCTGCCGCTTCAGCTCCGCCACGTCGGCCATCACCACCCCGCGCGCCGCGACCCGCTTGTCCTTGGCGCCGGCGCCCGCCTGGTTCGCCGCCTTCCACGCGGCCACCGCGCCCTTGAGCGCGACCAGGGTCGACCGGTCCACCTTGCGGCGCTTCATGGCGGCCGCCCATTGCTTGTTCTTGAGCCCACGCTCAGCCCGCTGGATCGGCACCTCGTAGCCGGCCGGCGAGGCGGGCAGCGGCGCCCCCACGCCGACGGCGCGCAGCGCCGAGCGATCGACCTCCTCGCGCGGCCGCCCCGCCGAGAACGCCAGGTGGGCGCGGCGCCGCAGGTCGGCCAGCCGGTCGGCCGCCGCCCGCGCCGCCTCGATCCGCTTGGCCGTCACCCGCTCGGCGTCGTCGCGCAGGTTGCCGTGCTCGTCGACCGCCGCCTCCACGTTCCCGAGCAGGTCGGCGTGGCCGTCAATCTCCTCCTGCGTCACTCCGGCCTCGTCGATCAGCGTCGCGGCATGGTCCATCGCCGCGCCCTGCACCTTGGCGCCGTCGCGGACGGCGAACTCGAGGTCGGTCTCGGCCCGCTCGGCCGCCTGGCCCGCCGCCGGATGCGTGGCCTGCGCCGGCTGCCCTGCCAGGGTCGATCGCTTGGAAGCCGTCCGTCTTGCCATCGGGGATCCTCCTCATCCGCCGGTGCCGGGCGACCTCCAGCGCCTTGCCCGGGCGGCGCTTGGTGGACGAACGCTAGATGGCCCGGCGGACGAAGTCAATTTTCGTGATTCCTGCTCGTTCTCGTTCTCGTCCTGGTTGCCCCCGTTGCCGTTCTCCGGCGACGGAACGGTAGCCGCCGCTGGTCAACCGGGCGGGGGCGCACTGGAGCGGCTACTTCGATGTGACGGTGTTCGAGTGGGCGTTCGCCGCAGCGAAGTCGGGCCTGCCGTCGCCATTGAGGTCGCCCAGCGCCACTGTTTGAGGATATGCGCCGGTCGCGTAGTCGACCTTTGCCGCGAACGTGCCCGCCCCGAGATTGAGGAGCACACTTACAGCGTTCTCGTTCTGATTGGCGGTCGCCAGGTCGGGTTTGCCGTCGCCGTTGAGGTCGCCGATCGCCACGAAACTCGGCTGGGAGCCCGTGGCGTAGTCGACATTCTTCGCGAACGTGCCCGCTCCCAGGTTGAGGAGCACGCTCACCGTGTCGCCGCTCGCGTTGGCGGCGGGCGCGGGCGCGGGACGCGGGACGCGGAACGATCCGAAAACGAGAGCGAACGCCCCCCAATGGCGCCCGACGACTGGCTCCCGCGGGCGGCCAATCGGCTTCAACGAACCACCGATCGGCTCCCCAAGAGCGCCGATCGGCTCCAAAGAAACGCAGATCGTGTCAAAAAAACCACGGATCGGCTCCGATCGAAGGCCGATCGGCTCCGATCGAAGCCCGATCGGTCACCTTGAAGTCGCGATCGCCTCGCGCGGTCGTCACTCCGGCTCGCCCAGCGCCGCGCGTGCCTCGGCGGTGTACCGATCGCCCTCGTCGCGCACCACCAGCGGCGGCTCGACGGCGAGGCCCCTCCTTGGCGGATACGATTTCCCGCTGCGGCCGCCCTTCACCGCCTCGACGAGCACGCGGTTCGCCGGCGCCGCCGGGCGCGGGTGGATCAGGCGCAGGCGCGCCGGGCGGAGCCCCTCGCCGTCGAGCGCACCGAGCAGCGCGACGAGCCGGTCCGACGGGAACACCACCGCCGCGCGCCCGCCCGGCACGAGCAGCCGCCGCGCCTCGCGCGAAAGATCGGCGATCCCCATCCGCACCTCGTGCCGCGCCAGCGCCTCGCTCTCGTCGGGCACCATCGGGCCGGCGCCAAGCTCGAACCACGGCGGGCTCGCCACCACCAGATCGCAGGAGGCGCCCGGCAGCGCCGCCCGCGCCGTCGCCGCGTGGCCGAGGTCGACCTCCACGACGGAGACGCGATCGGCAAGGCCGTTGTCCTCGACGTTGCGCCGCGCCAGCTCCGCCATCCGCGGCTGCAGCTCCGCCAGCGTCACGCACGCCGCCGGCCAGCGCCGCGCGAGCGCCAGCCCGATCACCCCGACGCCGGCGCACAGGTCGGCGACGCGCGCGACGGGCCGCGCGCCGACGAAGTGCGCCAGCAGGAGCGAATCGACGGAGAAGCGGTAGCCCGCGCGCGGCTGCCAGAGCGCCAGCCGACCGCGCAGGATCTCGTCGCGGGTGTCGTCGTCGAAATTCATGCAGCGGGAGAATCCACCGTCGAACGTCGTGAGCCTTGACGTGAACGTGAGCGATCCGCGACGACGCTCACGCTCACGCTCACGCTCACGCTCACGCTCACGCTCACGCTCACGCTCACGCTCACGGAGCTGGAAGCGATTTCAGTCGACGACCGGCACGCGCTCGGCGGGATCGATCGGGTTCACCACCAGGCCCGAGGCGATCTTCGGGAAGAAGAAGGTGGACTTCTGCGGCATCACCTCGCCCACGTCGGCGACCGCCTTGACCTGCGACACCAGCGTCGGGTTCATCAGGAAGATCGCCTGCACCCCCGGCGCCCGGAGCTCGTCGAACGCCTTCACCGTGTCCTTCGAGTAGCGCAGGTTGGTCTGCTTCTCCTGCGCCGCGCGATCGATCCCGAGCAGGCTCTCGATCACCAGCCCGTGGAGCAGCGCCACGTCGAGCTGCAGCAGCTCCTTCGCCTGCCCCGCCATCGCCGCCACCGACGAGACGACGAGGTCGCCGCGCACGCGCAGGTAGGCGATCGTGTCGTAGCCGGGCGTGAGCAGCGCGAAGGTGGGGCCGCGCTTGCCGTGGCCGGCCAGCGCGCGCTTGACGACCAGCGGGTCGGCCATCGGCCCCTCGCTGACGGTGAAGTACTCGCGGGCGCGCGAAAGGAAGCTCGCGCGGTCGAACGACGGCAGCCCGTGGACGACGCGGTGGGTGGGCAGCACGACGAGGCCCGGGTCGTCCATGTTGCAGAAGAACATCACGCCGTACTCGACGGCGGAGCGGGCTTTATCGTCTCCTGGCGCGTCGCCGCCGGCCTCCTTCCGCAGCTCCTCGCGCAGCGCCAGCATCGTCTCGTAGCGGTGGTGGCCGTCGGCGATGTAGATCTTCTTGTCCTCGAGCAGCTTCATCACCGCGTGCTGCGCCGCCGCGTCGGTGAGCCGCCACAGCCGGTGCGCCACGCCGTCGGTGGTGTGGCCCTCGATCGCCGGCTTCTCGCGCTCGATCGCCTCGAAGGGCACGTCGGTCCTGCGGTCGGGATCGGAGTAGAGGCCGAAGATCTGCGAGAAGTGGGCGCGGGTGGCGCGCATGAGCTTGAGGCGGTCGGCCTTCGGCCCCGAGAGCGTGCGCTCGTGCGGCAGCACGATCCCCTCGTCGAAGCGCGCCAGCCGGATGCGGGCGATGAAGCCCTTGCGCGTCACCTGCTTGCCGTCGACGGTGAACACCTGGTGGTAGCGGTAGATCGCGGGGGCGGCGTCGCGGGCGAGCGCCTTCTCCTCGATCCACTTGTGCAGCTCCTTCGCTGCGCGCGCGTAGCGCGAGTCGCTCTCCTTCGGATCCTCGGGCTGCGGCAGGATCAGGCGCACGCAGTTGTGCGGGTCGAGCTTCTCCAGCTCGACGCGCTCGGCCTCGGAGATGACGTCGTAGGGCGGCGCCAGCACCTTCGACGGGTCGCCCGCCTGGGGGGTGTAGAGGATGCCGCGGAAGGGAGCGATCTCGGCCATGGGGGTCTCCTTCGTGGACCTGAGGGGTTCAGCGCTGGAAGCTATCGCCGCGCGGGTGGCTCGCCGCGGGCGCCGATGTCGCGGCGGAAGTGCATGCCGTCGAAGTGGATCTTCGCCACCGCATCGTACGCGCGCGACCGCGCATCCGGCAGGTCGGCGCCGGTCGCGGTGACGCCGAGGACGCGACCGCCGCTGACGACGACCTGGTCGCGCACGCGGCGCGTGCCGGCGTGGAAGACGGTGACACCCTCGAGCGCGCCGGCCTCGGCGAGCCCCTCGATCACCACGGCGGGAGATCGTGTTCCTGAAGGAGGGCGCTCCGGCGGCCCGGGGTAGTTGCGCGCGGCGAGCACCACGCAGCAGGCGGCGCGCGGCGAGAACGCCACCGTCGGGGCGCGCCCCTCGGCGATCGCCAGCAGCGCGGCGCCGAGATCGCCCTCGAAGCGCGCCAGCAGCGGCTGCGTCTCGGGGTCGCCGAAGCGGCAGTTGAACTCGAGCACGCGCGGGCCGTCGGCGGTGACCATCAGGCCGGCGTAGAGCACGCCCGAAAAAGGCCGTCCCGCCTCGGCGAGCGCGCGCGCCGTCGGGGCGAGCACCTCACGCTCGACGCGAGCCGCGAGCGCGCCGTCGATCACCGGCGTCGGCGAGATCGCGCCCATGCCGCCGGTCATCGGGCCCACGTCGCCGTCGTGGACGGTCTTGTGGTCCTCGCACGCGGCGAGCGGCCACACGCGCTCCCCGTCGACGAGCGCCATGCAGGAGGCCTCGCGCCCGATCAGGAACTCCTCCACCACCACCCGCGCGCCGGCGCCGCCGACGAGATCGCCGGCGAGCAGCGAGCGGATCGCCTCGCGCGCCTGCTCCTCGCCGTCGCAGATCACCACGCCCTTGCCGGCGGCCAGCCCGTCGGCCTTGACCACCACGCGACGCGCGCGGCGGAGGAGGTCGCCGGCGAAGGAGGCGGCGTGCGCCTCGTCGGTGAAGGCGCCCCAGCGCGCGGTCGGCACGCCGGCCCGCGCCATCACCTCCTTCGCGAAGGCCTTGCTGCCCTCGATCTCGGCGGCCGCGCGCGAGCAGCCGAACACGCGCAGCCCGCGCTCCCGCAGCTCGTCGGCGAGGCCGAGGGCGAGCGGCACCTCGGGCCCCACCACGACGAGGTCGTAGCCCTCGCCCGCCGCGTGCGTCACGAGGCCGTCGACGTCCTCGGCGCCGACGGGGACGAGGGAGGCCACCTCGGCGATCCCGGCGTTCCCGGGGGCGCAGGCGACCGAGCGCACCGACGGCGAACGCGAAAGCGCCCAGGCCAGCGCGTGCTCGCGACCGCCCCCTCCGACGACGAGGACGCGCATGATCAGTGCCGGAAGTGGCGCATGCGGGTGAAGACCATCGCCATGCCGTGCTCGTCGGCGGCGGCGATCACCTCGTCGTCGCGCACCGAGCCGCCGGGCTGGATGATCGCCGTGACGCCGGCCTTCGCGGCGGCGTCGACGCCGTCGCGGAACGGGAAGAAGGCGTCCGAAGCGAGCACCGTGCCCCTGGGGCCCCCGCCGAAGGACGGGGGGGCCGAAGGCCCTGTAAGTGTCGCCGATTGCGCCTTGTCGACGGCGAGCCGCACCGAGTCCACGCGCGACATCTGCCCCGCGCCGACGCCCACCGTCACGTAGCCGGCGCCCTCGGCGCGGCCGAGCACGATCGCGTTCGACTTGACGTGCTTCGCCACGCGCCAGGTGAAGTCGAGCGCGCAAAGCTCGGCCTCGGTCGGCCGGCGCTTGGAGATCACGTCGGCCTCGGCGGCGGAGACCATCCGGTCGTCGCGCGACTGCACCAGGAGGCCGCCCTGCACCGAGCGGAGCGCCATCGACTGGCCCGGCGCCGTCGCGGCGCTCCCGCCCCACGCGAGCAGGCGCAGGTTCTTCTTCTTCCCGAGCGCGGCGCGCGCGTCGTCGGAGAAGCCGGGCGCGATCACGCACTCGAGGAAGGTCTCGGCGAGGGCCTCGGCGATCGGCCCGTCGACGGCGCGGTTCATGGCCACCACGCCCCCGAAGGCGGACAGCGGGTCGCAGGCGCGGGCCAGCCGGTAGGCCTCGAGCGCCCCCGACTCGGCCTCGGCGGCGCCGCATGGGTTGGTGTGCTTGATGATCGCCGCCGCCGGGCGCGCGAACTCGCGCACGAGCGCCAGCGCGGCGTCGAGGTCGACGATGTTGTTGTAGGAGAGCTCCTTGCCCTGCAGCACCTCGGCGCGCGCCACCGACGGGCCGGCCGGCGGGCGGGCGTCCTTGTAGAAGGCGGCGCGCTGGTGCGGGTTCTCGCCATAGCGGAGCGCCTGGCCCTCGACCCACTGGAGCGTGAGCACCGACGGGAACGGCGGCTCGGCGGGCAGCTCGGGCGCCTCGCCCTCGACGGAGAGCGCGTGCAGGTAGTTGGCGATCGCGGCGTCGTAGGCGGCGGTGGCGGCGAAGGCCTTCCGCGCCAGGCGGAAGCGCGTCGAGGCGCTGACCGTGCCGGCGTTCGCGTCCAGCTCGGCGATCAGCGGGCCGTAGTCGTCGGGGTCCACCACCACCGTCACGCGCTCGTGGTTCTTCGCGCCCGACCGGATCATCGACGGGCCGCCGATGTCGATGTTCTCGATCGCCTCCTCGAAGGGGGCGCGGCGGGCGACCGTCTCGACGAACGGGTAGAGGTTCACCACGACGAGGTCGATCGGCGGGATCTGGTGGCGCGCCATCTCGGCGCGATGCTCGTCGGTGGCGCGGCCGAGGAGGCCGCCGTGGATGCGCGGGTGGAGGGTCTTGACCCGCCCGTCGAGGATCTCCGGGGCTCCGGTGTGCTGCGCCACCTCGACGACCTGCACGCCGGCATCACGGAGCAGCTTCGCCGTACCTCCGGTCGAGAGCACCTCGATCCCGTGGCGCGCCAGCGCCCGGCCAAGCTCGGGCAGCCCGCGCTTGTCGGAGACGCTCACCAGGGCGCGACGGATCGGGACCATGGAACCTCCGGGCGGTCGGGCCCGGGCCCCCTTTACCAAGCGCGCCGGTGCACGTCAATGCTGGCGGCTCAGCCGTTCGGCGCCAGCTCGCCGCCCTCGGCGGTCTTCAGCCTGAGCAGGCCGCGGACCTCGACCTGGCGGATGCGCTCGCGCGTCAGGTTGAGGATGTCGCCGACCTCCTCGAGCGTGATGCCGCCGCGGTCGGCCACGTCGAGCGAGCAGGTCTCGCGCATCTCCCACGGCTCCACGTCGGGGAAGTTGAGCTTGATGCTGCCCGTCTCCTGGTTGACGTCGAGATAGAGGTGGTGCTTGCACGACACGAACGGGCAGGGACGCGGCATGTCCTTGCACGCCGCGCGCGTCACCGGCCGCTCGACGTCCTCGGGGATGAGCAGCTCCTGCGACAGGAGCGCCTCCTCCTTGGTCAGCCGCTTGGGAGCGATCGTCTTCGACCGCGCCCGGGTGCGGTGCTTCTGGCGCACCTTGCGGCTGGTCGTCGGCAGCCCCTCGGCCTGCGCCGGCGCCTCTGCCTCGATCGTCTCGCGCTCCTGGTCCTGATCGTGTTCCATCGTCCTTCACTCCCGCGCCGCCCGTCGGCCGGCGCCATCGGCCACTCCGGCAGCGGCCTCAGAGAAGGTCGCCGGCGCCTCCGCCGGCGCCCGCTGCAAACGCGCGCGCACGAGCGGCGCGCACCAGCGGCGCCACCACGCGCCGCTCCAGTTCCTTGATCCGGCCCACCAGGTCGGCGGCTCGCCCTTCCAGGTCGGCCAGCAGCCGCCCGCTCTCCTTCCGTGCCGCAGCCGGCTCGACCGCCGCCTCGTCGGAGGCCAGCTCCGCCCCGAGCCCCGCGAACAGCCCGCGCAGGCCGCGCTCGATCCCTTCGATCTCTTCCTTGAACCTCAGCGCCCGGCGGATCTCGTCGGTGGTGAGGCTGTCGCCCATCAGGCGCTTGATCTCCGCGATGCGCCCCACGACCGAGGTCGGGTAGAGCCCGCGCGAGCCCTGGTGCTTGCCCTTGCGGCCGACCCGGCGGCTGCGCGGCAGCAGGCCGAGCTGGACCCACTTGCGGAAGGTGGCCTCGGACAGGCGCACGCCGCGACGCAGGAACTCGTCGACGATCTGCGCCGCGCTGAGGCCCTCGGGGTGCGCCTCCGCCAGGCGCGCCACCGCCTGCTCGTCGAGCGGGCTCCCGTTCGGGGCGCGATCGCCGGACGCGGGCGCCGCCTCGGCGCTCGATCGCCGCGATCGCGTCACCGCGGTCCTCCGGGGATCGCGGCGAGGCGCGCCGCGAGCCGGCGGCCGGCGGACTCTCGCGCAGTGTTGCTCGTCAACATCGCCAGTCCATGAAGTGGTCGCGACGATATTCTATTGAGTAGAATCTTTGCAAGCGAAAAACGCGTGCGTCGGCGCTGCGTTGGCACTGCACGGGCGCTCAGTGCACGCTCGGAGGCCGGGCGCCCGCCCCGCGCCCGGTCCGCGCCCCATGGTCGAAGATCGCGGCGAAGGCTGTAGACTCCGCCGGATGCGCCGCGCCGCCGCCCTGCTCGCCCTCGCCGGTTTCGCCGGCGCCGGCGGGCTCGCGCTCTCGGCGGTCGGTCCGTCGCGCCGCTTCCAGAGCGCCGACCTTCGCTGCGCCTTCACCCTGCCCCGCGGCTGGGAGCCGGCGCCGCAGATCGGCTATCCGCGCGTCCTCGTGCTCGCCAACGCGCCCGATGGGGCGCGCCTCGACCTCGTCGTGCAGCCCGTCGGCGCCGGGACCAGCGCCATCACCCTCGCCGCCGACGCCCGCGCCGCGCTCGTGAAGCTGGGCTTTGGCGACCTGCGCGTCTCCCCCGAGGCCGACGAGCGCGTCACGCACGACGCAGCGCGGCTCGAGGGTCGGGGCGCCGGCGGCCGCACCCTGCTGCGGCAGGAGTACCTCGTCGACGGCAACCTGGCATGGGTCCTCACCGTCGCCACGCCCGCCTCGCGCCCCGCGCGCGTGGGGAGCGAGTTCCTCGACGCGCTGCTGGCCCTCGAGATCACCCCCACCGCGACGGGCGACCGGTCCGGCCTGGAACAGCCCGCTTCGGCGGGCTTGCCGGACGCGGGCGCTCCGTGATCGGGCGGCTGCGCGCCGGCGAGCTGCACCTGCACCTCGTCCCCGACGACGCGCTCGACGATCCGGCGCTGCTCGATCGCTGGCGCGCCCTGCTCACCGAGGAGGAGATCGCGCACGTCGAGCGCTTCACCTTCCCCGAGGGGCGGCGGCAGTCCCTCGCCGCGCGCGCCCTGGTCCGCACCGCGCTCTCACGTTACGCGCCCGTCGAGCCGGCGGCGTGGCGCTTCCGCACGAACCGGTGGGGCCGCCCGGAGATCGACGTCCCTCCGCCCGGGATTCCGCCGCTGCGCTTCAACCTCTCGCACACGCGCGGGCTGGTGGTTTGCCTGGTCGCCCTCGGGGGGGAAGTGGGCGTGGACGTGGAGCGCGCCGACCGCGGCCGCGACCTCCTGCCGGTGGCGGAGCGCTTCTTCTCACCGACGGAGGTGGCCGCGCTGCGCGCGCTCCCCCCGGCGGCGCAGCGCGGGCGCTTCCTCGAGTACTGGACGTTGAAGGAGGCCTACATCAAGGCGCGGGGGATGGGGCTGGCGTTGCCGCTCTCGAAGTTCTCGCTGCTGCTCGCGCCGCCCGAGAAGCCGCGGATCGCTTTTTCCCCGGGCTTCGGCGACGACCCCGCGCGCTGGCGCTTCGAGCAGCTCCGCCCGACGGAGCACCACCTCGTCGCCGTGGCCGCCGAGGCCGCGATCGCCGGCCCCGTGGTGACGCTCCACGAATTGCCGCAATAGCCGCCAGCGGCGGGCTTCTCCGTCGGTGCGCGAGCCGCACGCGGGTGCCGTCACGGCCGTTGCAAGCCCACCGGGAATGGTGCAGAGACGCCGGCGTGGCCGCGAGGTGCTCGGCCCGACGACCAGCCGACGCCGCAGCCGGCCTGAGTGCAGAGGGAGCCGAGCTACGCGGCCAACGTCGACGCTGGTGTGCGTCGGCTTCTACCGGACCGAAATGCCGGCGATGCAGCGGCCCCTTGGCGAGCATCAAAACATGTGCTTGCCAGGTGTGCTATCCGGCGGCACGATCTGCGAAGCCGGGTGACCGCGAGACGCCGAACCGAGGAGGCCGTCATGAAGCTGCTCAAGAGCACGAAGTGCAAGAACGTCGAGGTCGCGCCGCTCCGCCGCGCCGCCCGTCCGGGGCACTGCCGCATCCAGGCGCGCGTCGTTCGCTGCTGCAAGATCCACTGCTGCAAGTAGGCGGTCCGCGGGCGCCCGCTCTCCTTCATGCCCGCTCCCCGTTGGGACGCGATCGTGGTCGGCGCCGGCCCGAGCGGGACGGTCGCCGCCGACCGCCTCGCCGCGTTCGGACATCGCGTCCTCCTGCTCGACGCCGGCCCGCGTCTCCCTCGTAGCGCCTCCAGGATCACCGACGTCGACCGTCGCGCCTGGCCGTTCTCGACGGTCGGCCTGCCGTTCGATTGGTACCGCGTGCGTGCGGTGGGCGGGCGCGCGCACCTGTGGGGCGGCTGGGCGTACCGCTTTCCGCGCCGCTCGCTGGAGCGCGCCGGGTGGCCCTGCGGCCGCGTCGCCCTCGACCCGCTCTACGACCAGCTCGAGGCGCGGCTGCGCGTCACCGAGGGGACGGTCGACGAGCGCTACCGCGAGGTCGGCCGCCGGCTCGGCCTGTCGGTCCTGCCCAAGCGCGCTGCGCTCGGCCGCAGGGGCCCCGTGTGGCGGCCCCCCGAGGAGCCGGTCGTCCGACGGGCGCGCGCCTCGCGCGTGGCGGTGCGGTTCGAGCACGAGCGCGGCCGCGCCGCCGCGCTGCGGGCCGTCAGCCTCGAGAGCGGGCGCGACCTCCCGCTGCGCGCGCGCGCCTACGTGCTGGCCGCCTCGCCGATCGAGACGGCGCGCATCCTGCTCGCGAGCGACCTCGGACCCAGGGCGCGCGGCGTCGGGCGGAACCTCGTCGATCACATGGTCGCGAGCTACGTGCTCATCGAGCCGGCGCCGGTGCCGTCGCCGCACGGGCGGGGCCGCTTCCCCGGCGCGGCGCTCGTCGAGAGCTTCGTCAACCTCGACGAGGCGACCGCCCGCCCCTACCGCGGCGGCTTCTCGATCGAGCTCACCGGGCCGGAGTCGCTCGAGGAGGTGAACCTCGAGCGGATGGTGCCCGGCGACGAGCTGCACGGCCACCGCGCCACGCAGATCCACGCCCTCGGCGAGCTGTTCCCGCACCGACGGCGCTTCGTCGATCTCGACCCCGAGCGGCGCGACCTCGTCGGGGCGGCGGCGCCGCGGCTGCACCTCGCCTGGACGCGCGCCGAGGAGCGCCTCGCGAAGGACCTCCGCACCGCGTGCACGCAGTTGGCCGACGCGCTCGCGATCCCCGGCAGCCGGCTGATCCCCGTCGTCGATCCGCTCCAGCCGGGGGCGGGGCACGAGGCCGGAACCTGCGCGATGGGGCCGCCCGAGGTCGCCCCGTGCGACGGGCGCGGCCGGCTGCGCGCGCTCGACAACGTGTGGATCGCCGACGCCGCCGCGCTGCCGACGGCGGGCGATCGCCACCCGACGCTGACGCTGCTCGCCCACGCCCTGCGCGCCGCCGACGACGCCGCGCGCCACCTCGCCGGCGGCCATGGCGGGATCTGATCGCCGCCGACGGCGCGCGCTCGCCCTCGTCGCGCTCGGCGCGCTCTCCCTCGTGTGGGGGACGCAGTACCTCGTGATCAAGGCGGGCCAGGCGACGGTGCCGCCGCTGTGTACGGTGGCGCTCCGCTTCGCCGTGGTCGCCGTCGCGTCGCAGGCGATCGTGTGGGTGGGTGGGCTGCGCGCGCCGCCCGGCTCGCTCCCCGCGCGCGCCCTGTTCGGCGTCGCGCAGGCGGTGTCGATGGGCACGCTCTACTGGTCCGAGGGGCACATCCCGTCGGCGATGGCCGCCATCCTCGTCGCCACGGAGCCGTTCTTCGTCGCCGCGCTGGCCCACCGTCTCGTCGCCGGAGAGCGCCTCACGGCCCGCACCGCCCTCGCGCTCGGCGTCGGCTTCCTCGGGCTGGCGCTGATCACGCTCGGGAAGGGCGCGGGCGAGGAGCGGCCGCGGATCGAGCTGCTCGCGACGCTGGTGGTGGTCGCCGGCTGTCTCGCCGGCGCGCTCAACAAGGTGGTGGGCAAGCGGCTCGCGCTCGGCGTGCCGGCGCCGGTGGTGATGCGCGACATGGGCGTGTCGGTGGCGCTCGCGCTCGGCGCCGCGTCGCTGCTCGTCGAGCGCGGGAGCCCGATCCACTTCACGGCGCGCGCGATCGCCGCCTTCGCCTACCTCGGGCTCGTCGCCTCGACGGCGGCGAGCACCGTCTACTTCGTACTGCTCCGCCGCTTCCCCGTCACGGCGATGTCGTACCTGCAGTTCGTCACGGCGCTCGTCGCGGTGGCGACGGGGATCGGCCTCGGGCGCGAGCGGCTCGGCGCCGGCGTGGCGCTGGGAGCCTGCGCGGTGCTCGCCGGGCTCGCGCTCCTCGCGAAGCCACGCGCCGAGGAGCGCGTCGAGGCGCGTGCAGCGGAGCGCGAGCGCTGATAGAGTCTCGCCCACCCCGCCCGGGTGGCGAAATGGCAGACGCAGGGGACTCAAAACCGGGGGCGTCTTCCAGCGATTTCAAGGGGTACGGCGACGGTGTGCCCGCTTTGTGTGCCCCAGCCCTCATCGGAGAGCCCGGTCGTGGGTCTGGTGGTATTGCACCACCTCCCGTCGGTCGTCACGTCAAGCAGCTACGTTACCGAGTGCAGCCAAGATCGTAGAGCCCAAACTGGAGTGGCATGGATCAGGTGCTCGCCCCGGCTTCCAGGGTCGCGCCCGCCCACGATGCCGAGCAGGTGCATCCGACCGCTGCCCATGACCCACATGCCCGAGCCGCTGATGCCGTGGACGCGGCGCGGACCGCCCGTGGGCTTGGCGCCCTTGAGTTGGGGGAAGGCGGTGTCGTTCACGAAAAGCAGCTCCTTCTCTGCAAAGTCACCGACCACCCGTACTTTATCGACGGAAACGAGTGGGCCGAGCGCCGAGTATAGGGGAGCTTGAAGGTACAGGAGCCCGTCAGGGTACGGCTTGATCCGCGACCTCCTCGCGTATAGGCCGCAGAGGAAAGCGGTGACTCCGAGTTCGAGGTTCCGACGGATACCGTCATGGGATATCGCGGCGGACGCGCGCAGGTCGTAGGACTCCTTTGACCTCGCCGCCGGCATGTCGTTCTTGATCTCGAACAACGCGAGGTCGAGATCCTCGTCCGACGCGACCAGCCGCGCTGCCAGGACTCGCGCAGGGGGTTCCTCGGGGATGAGATCGCGTTCGAGGCGCCCTGGTCCAATGAAGTAGGCGGCGTTGGGCTCCAGTACGTGGTGACATGAGATCGCCCACTGCTTGCGCCCGGCCCTGATCAGGACGCACGACGCCAACCCCGCAGCGACGCTCTTTTTCGTGTCCACGACGAGAACGATGTCGGTGTGGCGCACTACCAGTTCGTTCGAGAAGGCGAGCGCCGCGGCGGCACGGTTGCTCATTCTGACCTTGAACGCGGTTGTGGCCCCGCGGTGGCCCTCTAGTTTACCCCGTGGCACTTCTTGAATTTCCGCCCGCTCCCGCAGGGGCAAGGGTCGTTGCGCCCCGGCTTCTCGGCGGCCGCGCCGGGGCCGGCGGCGGCGGCGCGAACTGCGCCAGGGCGGCGGCGCGCTCCGGCGTGAAGGTCGGCGCGAGGTCGAGCTGCGCGGACGGGAAGTACAGCTGCTCGGCGGGCACCGGCGCACACAGCGCCGGGGGCTCATCATCACCCCAGTCGGCGCCGTTCACGTCGGTCGGCCATGATGCCCTACTCCGGCGAGTCCTTCACGGCGAGCATTCGCGCGCGTTCACCGTCGTACGGCACGACCTGCCGACGCCCAATTTTTTTCGTTTCGCCCGGAGCGGCCGGTCAGCAACTCAAAACTCGAACGCTATGGGGCCGACATGGACGCCAACAGACGGCGCCCCTGGGAGGCCGAGATGGAGAACACGAGCCCGACGCAAAACCAGCAGCCCAGCCCCAACGCGCACGACACCGCGAACCCGCCCGTGGGCGACCCGGGCGACACCGGGGCGATGCCGACGCCGGCCAACGACAACGGCACCGGGCCGATCGAGCCCGCGCCGCTGGGGGCGTGCCGCGACGACGCGGAGCGCTTCATCGCGGCGCTCGCCGGATCGCGAGACGCCCGGGTCACGTTCCAGACCTTCCTCGACGACAAGAAGAACCCGCCGGCGGGCGCGCCCACGCCGCTCGTTCTGCACGGGAGCCTCGCCGACCACTGGGACACGCTGGTGGCCGTGAACCGGGTCGGCCACGGGGTCTTCGTGATGGTCAACGAGGGCGATCTCGACGGGCGCTCGGCCCAGAACGTCGTCGGGCTCCGCGCCCTGTTCATCGACGACGACGAGGGCAACCTCCGGTATGTCGGCGATGGGCAGGCGCCGTTCGTGCGGCTGCCGCCGTCGATGACGGTCGAAACGAAGCGTGGCCACCACAACTATTTCTGCCTCAATCCCGGCGAGCCTCTCGAACAGTTCACCGCGGCGCAGGGGGCGCTCGCGCGGTACTTTGGCACCGACCCCAAGGTGAAGGACCTGCCGCGCGTGATGCGGGTCCCGGGCTTCTTCCACATGAAGAACCCGAGCGACCCCTTCCTGGTGAAGCTCGTCCAGGCGCGCGACGCCAAGTACACCATCGCCGAGGTGCTGGCAGCGTACCCGTCCCCGGAGCCGTCCCGCCCGTCCGGCGCCCCCGCAGGCACCGACGCCCGCGACGCCGGTGCGAGGGAGCGCGCCGTCGTGCGCGCGACAAAGTACGTCGCGAAGGTCCCGCCGGCCGTCCAGGGGGACCACGGCGACGAGGCCACCTTCAAGCTATGCTCGACGCTCACCCGCGGTTTCGACCTGACCGACGACGAGGTGATGGCGGTGCTCGCGCCGTGGAACGAGCGGTGCCGGCCGCCGTGGGCCGACGACGATCTGCTGCAGAAGGTTCGCAACGCGCGGCAGCACGGAAGCGAGGAGATCGGCGGGCGCCTCGACGAGCCCGCGGCCGGGGACAGCCCGTGGAAGGACTTCGGGGACCAGAAGGTCCTTCACTACTGTGTGCCCGTCCTCGACGCGCGCTTTGCGCTTCACCGTGCGCCCGAGGGGACCCAGCGCTTCTTCTCCGTCAACGCGAACCGGGAGACGGCCCTCGTCCTCGACGACAACCTGTTGAAGCAGGCCGTCTACAAGGCCCTCAAGACGCGGTTCAACGCCATCCCGCCCGAGCCCATCCTCGCGCGGTCGGTGACGCTGTGGACCAGGGAGGCGCCCCCCCTCACCGTGGAGCCCGAGCCGTTCTGCTTCAAGGGCGACGACCGTCTGTGCTTCAAGCGGTTCGACTGGGAACCCGAGAAGGCCCCCTACCCGGCGTGGGAGGAGTTTTTGGCGCGACTCAGCGACCCCTTCTCCTTCATGGCGTTCGTGTGGTCCTGCTTCGAGAAGGGCAACGAGAGTCGCCAGTACGTGTGGCTCCGCGGGGAGGGGCAGGACGGCAAGAGCAAGGTCCTCGGCGTGCTGGCCGACGTGTTCGGACCCGCCGCCACCGGCATCAGCAACAGTCACGCGACGCGCGGCAACCAGTTCTTCTACAGCGCCATCTACGGCAAGCGTTTGGTGGTCTACGCGGACTGCAAGAACGAGAATTTCGGCATGAGCGAGGTTGTCCGCAACTGCACCAGCGGCGACCCGGTGATGGTGGAGTTCAAGGGGGAGACGCCGTTCTCGCAACGGATGAGGATCAAGCTGGTCATCGCCAGCAACCTCAAGCCGAAGAGCAGCTCGCAGGCCAGCGACAAGTCGCGCTTGCTGTACATCGAGGTCGCGCCGGCAAAGAACACCGACGACCCGGGCTGGGGGCGCCGCCTGCAGGAGCAACTCCCCGGCTTCCTGTACGACTGCCGGCTCGCGTACAGGAGCCAGTGCCCGAACGGCGGCGACATCCTCGTGAGCGATCGGACGAAAGCCCTCTCCCAGGAGGCCGCGGCGTCGCTGGAGGAAGAGTTCGCGGCCCTGTTCGAGGACAACTTCAAGGTGGACCCGAGCGGCAGAGTCGATGCCGCCATCATGGTCGCCCGGCTCAAGAGCGCGAGGTTGAACAACCACCAGCCGGGCGACTTCAAGGCGTGGATGGAACGCACCCACGGCGTCAAGGCCGCCCGCACGAACTCGAAGCGGTTCTACACCGGGATCTCGCTTCGCGACGTGCTCGCGGAGGCCAGGGCGATGGTCGTGACGCCGCCGTGACAGGCGCGGTGACGGTCGCCGTCCGTCACGCCGAACTCCGCGGTTCCCGCCGACGTAGCCAGTCGTGACGTAGGTGACAGACCAGTTGAATGTTGAAAAAAGGGAGGGGAGCGGGAAGGTGTTTCGGGGCGTGTTGCGGCGGGCGCGCCGCGGAGCGAGGCCCTCACGAGCGTGAACTGCCGATCCCTTCCGTCACGTCCGTCACCGTCGGTGATCGCACTCGTGAGGTCGTCACGCGCGCCGTCACGGGGTCCGACACTCCCCCGAGCCGATCGGGCAGCCCGATCCAGGGCCTCTTGATCACGGGCTGGGGATGAGAACGCGGATCGGCACGGGCCGCGACACTGGGGACAGGCGCGCCACCGGCTTACGGGCGATGAGCCAGCAGCAATCTTCACCCTCGTGAAGGTCACCGACGACGCGCAGCGCGCAGCGCTCGCCCTGGAGTGGAAGCGCAGCTCCCTCTCACAGCGCGACTTCGCGGCGATGCTCCGCACCGAGCGCGGCCTCGACGTGACCACGAGGATCTTGCGCTTGTGGTGCCAGCGGTTTGGCAGCAGCCGGCATGACACCGACTACCTCGCCTATGCCCGCCGTCGAGTCGCGGAGGCCGCCGTGGTGCTCCGCAGCGCGCTCGGCCACGTGGAAATGCTGCTCCGCGACCTCGATGCAGGGATCAGTGGCTCGACGCCGCCCGACAGTGGCACGGCGCGCCCGCAGCCCGCTCCTGGTGGCGCACTCCACCCCAGCGCCAGCGCCGGAGCCCCGGCGGCCGAAGCCGCAGTCGCGCCTCTGCACGATCGCCCCCATGCGACACCGGCCGACCCAGAGGTTGTACGCCCGGCCCTGATGCCGCCGCCCTGGGCGTGGACGAACCTGTAGCCGGCGCGCTCGCAATCTCGTACACGGCGGTGGTGTCGCACGGCGTCTCGGAGGCCGGGGCGACCTGCGACGGCGGCACCACCGCGACACGGAGAGCGGCCTCGACGACCGGGACTTCTTTCAGGGCGATTCGACCGTCGCCCATCGGAGCCGCCTGATGTAGCAGCCCGCGAGCTACGCCACGTGCCCCCGCGGATCCGACAACTGCCGAAGCAGCCACCGCAGTTGCGTCCTGGCGGCGCTCACGACGGACGTGAACGATCGCACGCGCACATCCGGGGCGAGGCGCGATACGTCCACCGACGCCGCCGGCCCCGCGCCGATCATCACGATCTCGATGCGCTCGAACCACTGGCGCAGGTCGTCGCGGTATTTCTCCGCCTGGGCGATGTCGTCGCGCGTGATCGAGTGGTCAGGGCGCTTGAACTCGATGAGCACGTACCGCCCCTGCACGTCCTCGGCGAGGAGCAGGTCAGGTCGCTTCGACGCGCGCGGCCCGGTGAACTTCTGCCCCGCGTAGCGCTCGATCGTCGAGGCCAGGGTCTTGTTCGAGGCGAGGAGCGCGTAGTCGGCGCCGAGCAGCCAGAGGTTGTTCTCGAAGACGAGGTGGACTTCCTGCTCCCTCGTCTCGGGGCGCGCGATCAGCTCGTCCACGCGATCGAGTGTGTTGAGCCGGTTCCGCGTCTGGGTCCCGATGACCGCGAGGTCGAAGAGCCCGAACTGGTCGAGCGCCTCGGCGAAGGTCTTTACGTCCTTGTCCCGCGCCGCGTCGATGGCCGCCACGACCAGCCAGTAGTCGTCCATCTCGATCGCGTCCAGCGCCACGCTCAAGCTCGTGGAGATGCGCTCCTCGGATAGGCCGGGCATCGAGTACAGCTTCTTGATGACGCGCTCCATGCGCTGCTGCGCCAACGGCCGGCGATACTCGGGGAGCTTTTCCAGCGCGCGGTTGATCGCCAACTGGTGGCGTGCCTTCGCGAGGCTGATCTCCCGGGAGAACTGTTCCTCGATCGCGGCGCGGAGGAGGTGCGCCGCCCAGGTGCGAACGGCCGCGAAGCCGGTGCTGTTCTCCACAACGACGCCCCAGTCGGCCGTCACGTCGGCGGCGAGCCCGTCCGCCTCGACTTCGCCGTACACCTTCTTGAGCAGCTTCGGCGGCATCAGCTCATCGTCTTCGAGCCCGAAGTAGGTCGGCTTCCCGACGGACTTGCCGGCGATTCGCACCACGATCCCCGACTCCTTGAGAGGCTTCTTCCCGTCGGAGATCGTGTACCGCAGGCTGACCGGTCCAACCTCGTCCAGGGCGGCCTTGTGCTCGAACGTCTCGCCGGGGATGTCGGCGAGGTCCACCTCCTCGTCGTTCACGTACAGGGTGAACTGGGGGTGCCGGCCGTACTCCAGCATGAGCAGCGCTTTCAGCTTGTCGGGGCTGGGGAAAGAGAGGTTCTGGTTCAGGTGCAGCAGCGTGATCTTCGTGCCGTGCTCGTCGGCCCCGCAGGGCTGCGGCTCCAGCGCGAGATCGACACTCTCCAGGTCACGCTGGCTGTCCCGAAGTTCGTCGCGGTTCAACACCAGCCGCGTCCTCATTCCTCGCGCTTTCGTCTCGACGGTCATCGTGCGCGCGACCATGAGCCCGGCGAACTTCCCGATCCCTTTCCGCCCCTTCACCTGCCGGTTGAGGCCCGGCGTGCGTGCGCCGCGGCGGGAGGTGCGGTCATTGGCGACGAAAAGGTACTCGCTCCCCAGCTCCTTCTCGGTCATCCCCGTACCGTTGTCGTCCACGATGATCGGGTCGGCCGTCATCGGCGCCGGCAAGGCGACCCTCACCACGGTGGCGTCGGCATCCCAGGCGTTGTCGATCAACTCCTTGAGGGCCTGCTCCGTCGAGCGGTACGTCTCCCCCAGCAGCATCGCGAGCCGTGAATCAACCTGAAACCGGGCGGCCTTCGGCATAGTATTCCCTCGCGTACCGGACGTTCGGGCAGCCCGGCGGTGCCGTCAAGGACGAAGGGGGAGGCCATGTCATTCAACGCCGCGATCAAGTCCATCTACCTCGTCGGGGACCACCCGATCGAGCCGTTCATCGGAGCCGCGTACACCGAGGCGCGCGCGACCGACTTCCGCCTCGTCATGGTCGGCATCAACACGCACATCTCCGACGAGGACATGCCGCGCGCCAAGCCATCATGGTTCTCCGGCGGGTTCCGCGGTGGGGACCACCACTTCTTTCGGCAGGCGCACCGCGACGGCGACGCGCTGGCCGCCGCGCTGGCGTCGGCCGCGCGCGGCTTCGAGAAGCTGACCTACCGCCCCGAGGGGAAGGCCGGCTTCTACGTCACGAACGCCATCAAGCGGCACATGGCGAAGGAGTACAAGCGCGCCCGGCGCCTCTCCCCGAAGGACTACGCGCTGCATCGACCCCAGTGGGAGCGCGAGCTGCGCGCCATGGCCGACCACGGTGTCCTCCCTCACCTGATCGTTCTCTACGGCGGCGAGGTGTGGAACCAGCACGGATGGAGGATGCTGCGCCCCGGCGAGGAGCACTACGCGTCGCTGGAGGCGGCTGGCTTGCGAGTGACGAAGTACGATGTGGCCACTGGCAACTGCGACACGCACGCGGCGCGCGTGGGGCTGGAGGCCGGAGGGCAGCAGCACGAGCTTTTCCTCGTCCGGCTGTCGCGTCCCGCCCACCGGAACAAGCGGGTGACCCACGACGCGAAGTGGATCCTGCGCCAGAGCACGTTCCGCCGCCTCGCGGGGCTTCCGCCAGCGTAGGTCGGATCAAGGGCGGGGACCCGGAGAAAGAGGGCTTGACGTTGATGACGTTTGATACTACATAACGTCCATGCACATCACCGATCGCGGCATGACGGTGGATCTGGAAGACGAAGACCCGCGTGCCGCCCGCATCCGCGCCCTCCTCTACGAGCAGCCCGCTGCGTCTAACCCGGTGGCGGCGCTCTGGCAGGCGTGCAACTCGCAGCACCGCGAAGCGCTCCTCGCGATCGCCGAGCACGGCGAGATCGCCCAGGCGGATCTGGAGCGCGTGCTCGGGCTCGACGGCGTGGGGCTGCGCGGGCGGCACGCCGGGATCGCGAAGATCGCGAAGCGCGTCGGCGTGGAGTACCCGATCAAGTCGGTTGGGGCGCGACGGGAGGTGCGGAGTTTCTCGCTCGCCACGAGCGTGGCGCGCGAGGTGTTGAAGCTGTCCGCAACGAACAAGAAGCAGAGGAGGAACCGATGAACTACGAGATCACCGACCAGATGTTGACCGATGCCGCGAACCGCCAGCCGGTGCCCTTCGACAGCCACGCCGTCATCCGGCAGCTCATGCGCGACAACAGCCGAGCCTACGTCCACGACCTCTACCTGCACTACGAGGCCGGGCACTCAGACCCGATCCACACGCTCCACTCGGCGATCGGCACGCGGCTGGCCGGCCTCGGCACGCTGGTCCCGACGCAGAAGGTGCGGAGCATGAACGTGCGCGGCCAGGAGACGGAGAACCAGGAGTGGAGGAGGTAGGAAAGGATGCACGCCGCCGCCTACTACCGGGTCAGCTCGAAGTCGCAGGATCTCGCCATGCAGCGGCTCGCCGTCGAGCGCGCCGCCGCCGCCCGCGGCGACGTGATCGCGGGTTCGTACAGCGAGAAGATGTCGGCCCGGACGATCTCGCGCCCGGAGCTGGACCGGCTCCGCGCCGCCGCACGCGCGGGTCACGTGCGCAGGCTGTACGTGTACCGGCTCGACCGGCTCGCCCGCTCGGGCATCCGCGACACATTCGAGGTGGTCGAGGAGCTGCGCCGCCACGGCGTCGAGCTGGTGTCGGTCAGTGACGGCTTCTCGCTCGACGGTCCCGCCGCCGAGGTCGTGCTGGCGGTCATGGCCTGGGCGGCGAAGATGGAGCGCCTCGCAATCAACGAGCGGATCTCCGCCGCGCGCGAGCGCGT
This sequence comes from Myxococcales bacterium, assembly GCA_021784515.1. Classification (GTDB taxonomy): domain Bacteria; phylum Myxococcota_A; class Polyangia; order Palsa-1104; family SHYY01; genus SHYY01. The sequence goes on from JAJXSP010000019.1 coordinate 24,463, forward strand.
GGAGTCCGAGGGCCGCAAGTGGGGCCGGCCGAGCCGTCTCGACGACGACGGGACCGCTCGGGCGCGCGCGATGAAGGCGGCCGGCCGCAGCGTCCGGGAGATCGCCGTCGCGCTGAAAGTGCCGAAGTCAATTACCTCCGGCAAAGCCGGAGGCTTGTGATGTGAACCGCCCAAGGCGGTTTGGGTTGGTTAGCCGCTCACGAGCGGCTGCTTCTGGAGAGCCGCTTCCAGCGGCTCAGATGGAGCCGC
>JAJXSP010000020.1 GCA_021784515.1 Myxococcales bacterium
GCCCGTGTACACCGCGCAGGCCCCGTTGGTACACACCAGGCCCATCGCGCAGGGCTTCCCGCAACCGCCGCAATTCGCGGCGTCGGTCTGCGTGTCCACCTCGCACCCGTTGCCGTAGCTCTTGTCGCAATCGGCATAGCCCGCGTTGCACGAGGTCACCTGGCAGTTGCCGCCGCCGCACGAGGTCCCGGTCGCCTGCGACGTGAGGGGGCAGCTCTTCCCGCACGCCCCGCAGTGGTTGATGTTGGCGTTGGTCTGCCCGTCGCTCGTCCCGAAGTTCGCCTCGCAGCCGTTGCCATAATTGCCATCGCAGTCGCCTGTCCCCGGCGTGCACGTCGCCACCGCGCAGTGGCCCCCCGCGCACTTCACCGTCGCCACGCTCTGCCCGACGTTGGCCGTGCAGCTCGTCCCGCACGCGCCGCAATTCGCGACGCTCGCCCCGACCGGCGGCGCCCCATTGCCCACCGTCGCCGTCGCCAGCGTCGTCTCGCAGCCATTGGCGTAATTGCCATCGCAGTCGCCGAAGCCGTTCGCGCACGCCAACACCCCGCACTCGCTCATCGCGCACTTCGTCGACAACGCATTTTGCGGCAGCGGGCAGGTCACCCCGCAGCCGCCGCAGTTGTTCACGTCGCCCGTCGGATTGGTGCACGCCGAGCCGCAGCACTTCAAGCCCGGCTGGCAGACCACCCCGCAGCCGCCGCAGTTGGCCGGGTCGGACGAGGTGTCCACGCAGCGGAAGCCGCAACAGCCTGCCTTCGCTCCGCCGCCGGGATTGCCGCAGTCCCCCGGATTGTTGCACTGCACCATCGTCAGGTCCGGGTGCGCGAGGTCCGGCGCCATCGCGAGATCCGGGTGCGCGAGGTCCGGCGCCATCGTCAGGTCCGGGTGCGCGAGGTCCGGCGCCATCGCGAGATCCGGGATCGCCGAGAGATCGGGCGGCAGCGGGGTCGCCGAATCCCCGGCCGGCGAAAGGTCGGCGAGCGGCGCGTCGGGCAGCGCGAGGTCCGTCGCCAGCGCGTCCGGGGGCGCGCCCGCGCCCGCCTCCCACCTGGCGCTCAGGCCGTCGATGTCCACGCAACCGGCGGAAAGGAGCGCGCCGGCGAGGAGGAGCCCGCGGCGCTTCATAGCTCGCCTCCGAGCGAGAGGCCTACGCCGCCGGGCAGGAGGCGCGGAGTGAGTGCGACCTTTTCGGCGGCTCGCCCGTGCCGGCCTCGCGCCGCGAGCGCCCACACCGCCGCGTCCACCGCCAGCGCCGCGGCGCCCACGCCGAGCAGCGCGTACCCGGCGTCGAGCTCGCCATGAAGAGGATTCGTGTCCTGGGGGTTGCACCGCGGCGAGCACGTGCCCGCGAATCCCTGGTAGTTGGAGTAGCCCCAGGCGGTGACGCCGACGCCCGCGATCAGGACCGCGACCCCGGCCGCGCCCAGGATGGCGGGCGCGATCAACCAGCGACGGCCTGCCGGCTCGGCGGGCGGCGGGTCGCGGACCGGCGTCGCCGCCGCGGCGATGGGCGAAGGCGACGCGGGCATCGGGCGACCGGCGCCCGCCGGCGAGTGCGGAGACGGGGCGGGCGGCAAGTGGGGCGACTCGACGGCCGGAGGCGGGGCGGGTCGAGCCGAAACGGCCGGTGCGACGGCGCCCAGCGCCGGGCTGCGTTCGGGCCGGGCCGGCGCGGGCGCGCTCGTCGCCGGCGTCGCGGGGCGTTCGCCTTGTCCCGCCTGCGCGCGCGCTCGCCGGCGCGCCAATCGGTCTTGCAGGACCTCGATCCGCCGCCGCGCGTCCTGCGCGTCCGCCGTGGCCCCCTCGTCCTGTAGGTAAAAGCGGTAGTTCTTGATCGCCTCCTCGAACCGCTCCAGGCGGTCCAGGCAGCGGGCGATGTTGTAGTTGAGCGCGGGCAGGGGCCTCGCGTCCCGCGCCGCCTCGAACTCCGCGAGCGCGTGCTCGTAGTCGTTCGCGTCGTAGAACTCGACGGCTTTTGCGAAGTGCCGCTTCGCGCTTTCGGTGTCGATATCCACGTCCGGCGTCTCCGCCCGCGCCAGCGGCGACGCGCACGCCATCAGCAGCCCAATCATCAACAGGCGCAAGCCCTTTGCCTCCGTGGCGACCCGAGATGGACGCGATGGTCGCAACGGCTCGGCCAGCGGTCAAGGGGAGCGATCGGTCCTGGAATTCGGAGTACGGGCTTCAGGCTTCAGGCTTCGAGAAAGGCGATGAGCCCTTGAGCCCGCGCCACTCGCTCGGGAAGCCTGGAGGCCGCAGCCCGAAGCCTGCTCCAAATCCCAGGACTAGCCGACCGGGTCGACGAAGCGGGCCAGCATCACCTTCGTGCCCGCGCCGTCGAACTGCACCTCGAGCTTGCCGCCGGCGATCTCGCGAACCACCGTGCCCTCGCCGAACGCCTTGTGGCGCACCCGGCGTAGCGAAGGCGGCACCACGGGCGCCGCGTGCTCGTCCGCCTCGCCGGCGAGCCACCGGCGCAGCGACGCCTCCATCTCCTCGACGGGGGCGCCGGCGCGCCCATGCTCGACCAGCCACTCCCGCACGCCCTCCCACGCACGCTTGCGCAGCCGCGCCAGGAGCACCACCGCCGCGTGGTCGTCGGTCGGGTAGATCCAGCCCGACGGCTCGAAGAAGCGGAACCCCTTGAGCAGGCCCTGCAGCTCGCGCAGCTGGTTCCGCTCGTCGTCGAGCTGCGCCTCGATCGCTTCGGAGCGCCGGACCGCCGCCTCGACGGTCGCGTCGCCGGGCGCCGTCTCGTCGAGGAGGCCCGACTCTCCCTGTGCGGCGATCGCCTCGAAGAAGGCGGCGAAGCTCGGCGCCACGCGGTAGACGCAGTCCGCCCAAGGCGCGTCGTCGTGGGCGGCGGCCGTCTCGCGCGGGAAGTCCTGCGACCAGAGCAGCACCGCGCCGCGATCGGGCCCGGCGACGGCGAGGCATAGCTGGTCGCCGTTCGGGCACTCGGCGATCGGCACCGTCCCGGGCGGCAGGCGGTCGCCGAAGCCGGCGCGCTCGCGGCGCACGTCCCCGACGCCGTCGACGGTGAAGCCGTAGAACTGGCGGAGCGTCGCCGCGCCCGCGCGCCAGTCGGGATCGGCGACGGGGAAGGCCAGCCGCGCCGATCCGGCCGCGGCGCCACCGAAGAGGGCGAGGAAGGCGCGGTAGTCGTCGGGGAGCGGGCCACCCAGCTCGGCTTCGAACTCCGCCAGCTCGCCCTCGGACGGCGCGCGTCGGGCCCGAAGCCTCGGGAAGTAGTACTCCCAGGCAGCGAGCCGCCGCCCGTAGAGATCGGACCTCATGCGGGCATGATATGCCGATCGGCGCGCCGGCGATCCCCCCTCTTCCGGGTTCGCCCCTTGACAACGAATCACGGCGTGATACATTGTGTTTCGTCGTGACACACAAGACAAAGACGCCGAAGCACGAGAAGGAGCGGCACGAGCGGCCCGCGAAGCCCGCCGAGGAGCCGGCCACCGCCGAGGCCGCCACCGACGAACGCCGCGAGCGCGAGAAGAAGGAGCGCGTTCTCCACACCCGCGTCCCGGCGGTGCTCGAAGAGGAGCTCAAGCGGTTCGCCGACAACCTGCGGGTGCCGGTGTCGAACCTGATCCGCACCATCCTCGAGGACGCGGTGCAGGTGGCCGATCGCGCCACCGATCGCGTGGAGCGCGGCCTGCTCTCGACCGCCGCCGCCCTCGACGAGGAGCGCCGCAAGCTGCGTGATCGCGTGGCCCGTCGTGACCCGCTCGAGGGCGTCTACGCCTTCCAGCCCGCCACGCTCGCCGTCGCCACGGAGTGCGCCCGCTGCGGCCGCGCGCTCGGTGCCGGCGAGAAGGCCCAGCTCGGTCTCACCGACAGTCCCGGACGGCGCGTGTTCGTCTGCCCGGGCTGCGTTCCGAAGGCCCCCTAGAAAAGGAGATTGCCCATGGCCGACCAGACCGACGCGACGAATCACCGCCCGGAGCGCCCGCTCCAGAATGCCGTCGAGGAGCTCGCGCGCATCGGCGCGGCGTGGGCGCGCTACGGCCTCACCATTGGCGAAACCGCGCTCAAGACCTCGGCCGACACGCTCGCCGGCACGGCGCGGGTGCTGCACGAGCTGGCCGCCGGCGTCGAGCGGAAGGAGTAGCGGCTCACGCGCGGCGCGCCAAGCGCGTCGCCACGTACCCCACCGCGGCGACGGCGCAGGTGCCGGCCACCCAGGCCACCGCCGTCCAGGAGTCGCGGAAGGCGAACCACAGCATCCACGCCGAGAGCGCGATGAACAGCGCCGCGGCGACGAGCGGCACCACGCCCGGCTTCGGGTAGGGCGTGCGACCGAAGCGCACCCGGAACAGCGTCGCCACCGTCAGCGCCGAGGTGAGAGTGAGGACCGCCCCCGCGTTCTGCATGAGCCGCTCGAAGGAGTGGGTGAAGAGCAGCGCGAGCGCGACTCCGTTCTGCAGGTACACCGCTCCCGCCGGCGGCTTGCCCTCGCGGCCCGCGAGCGCGCGCGGCAGGTAGCCCTCGCGCGCCATCGCGCCGCACACCCGCGGCCCCACCAGCACCATCGCGCTCATCAGCGACACCAGCGCGAGGATCACCAGCGCCGACATCGCCTTCGCCGCGCCCGGCCCGGCGAGCTGCGCGACGAGCAGGTGCCCGACGGTGATGCGCTTGGCGTCATTCGAGGCCCAGCGCGTCAGTTGCTCCGACGAGAGATTGGCCACGAACACCCAGTTGATGGCGGCGTAGAAGGCCGTCACGACGCCGGTGCCGAGCAGCAGCGCGCGCGGCACCGAGCGGCGCGGCTCGCGGAACTCCTCGGCGGCGTAGACGGCGGTGTTCCAGCCCGAGTAGGCGAAGGCGATGTAGACGAGGGAGATCATGAACGGCTTGACCGGCAGCCCCGGCCCGTCGACCGGCGGCCGCCACGTCGGCCACGCGTGGCGCCCCGCGACGAGCCCGACGGCGACGAACCCCACCAGCACCACCGCCTTGGCCACCGCGAGCAGGTTCTGCGTCCCGCGCGACCACGACAGGTCGAGCGCGTGGGCGAGGGTGAGCGCGACGATCAGGCCCGCGCCGACGAGCGAGGGGTTCACCCCGGGGACGAGCGTGGCGGCGTAGGGGCCGGCGATCGCGGCGCCGAGCGCGATCGGCGCCGAGAACCCGATGAGCAGCGAGGTCCAACCGGCGAGAGTGCCCACCGCCGGGTGCAGGAGGTCGGAGAGGAACCGGTACTCGCCGCCCGAGCGTGGGATGATCTCGGCGAGCGCCGCGTAGGCGCGCGCGCCCGCCATCGCGGCGAGCCCCCCGAGGAGCCACGCGGCGAGGATCGCCGACGGGCCGAGGTCGCGCGCCATGAAGCCAGTGCTGGTCAGCACGCCGACGCCGACCATGTTCGCCATCACCAGCCCGACGCCGGACCACAGGCCGAGCCCTCGCCCGCGCGGCGCCGCGCTCGCGACCTCCTCCCTCGGCGGCGACGGCGCGCTGTCCATTCGGGGGCCCAGTGTATAGTCCGCCGGTGAGCCGAGCCAGCGCCGTCAGCGTCCTCATCTCATTGTTCGGCGCGGGCGCAGCGCGGGCCGCCGACGTCCCCGCGGCGGCCGACTTCACGCCGCAGGCGAAGGTCCTGTTTCGGGTGGTGGCATGCGGCGGCGACGACCCCCCGCCCGCGGGCTTCGACCACCGCCTGGTGGACGCGCACTGCCGGGAGCTGCGCGAGGCGATGAAGGAGTATCGCCGTCGCTGGAGCGACAAGGCGACCCCCTTCCTCGGGAAGATCGTCCCGCGGGGGCTGCCCGACAAGGTCGTCTACCCGTTCGGCGGCGGCGACCTCACCACCGCGCTCGCCACCTTCCCCGACGCGAGCGAGATCACCACCATCTCGCTCGAGCGCGCCGGCGATCCGCGGCTCATCGACACCGTGAAGGGCGAGCCCCTCGAGCGGAGCCTCGCGGCGAGCCGGAAGCGCATCGTGCACCTGTTCCGCCTCGCCCACAGCCTCACGCACGACATGAGCGCGGCCACGCACGAGGTGCTGCCGGGCCAGCTCGTCTATGCGCTGGTGGCGCTCGCCGTCAACGGCTTCGAGCCGGTCTCGCTGCGCTACCTGCGCCTCGAGCCCGACGGCGCGATCCACTACCTCGACGACCGCGAGGTGGCCGCCGCCGACGCGGCGAAGGAGACGAACCGGCTCTTCGCAAACATGGAGATGGTCTTCAAGGCGCGCGGGAGGACCGTCACCTATCGCCACTTCGGCGCGAACCTCGACGACAAGCACCTCGGCGCCGACCCGCCGCTGCTCAAGCACCTCGCGTCCAAGGGCCGCGTGGTGGCGATGACGAAGGCGGCGAGCTACCTCTTGTGGTGGCCCGACTTCTCGAAGATCCGCAATTACCTGCTCGCGCACATGGACTGGATGATCTCCGACAGCACGGGAATCCCGCCGCGCTTCGCCCGCCCGGCGGGGTTCGAGTACGTCACCTATGGCCGCTTCGACGGACCCTTCTTTCGCAATGACAAGGAGCAGGTCGAGGCCTGGAAGCGAATCTGGGACAGGCCGCCCCGCCGCGATCTCCCCTTCCGGTTCGGCTACCCGGACAGCCGCCGCCACGCGCACCTCGTGGTGACGCGACGGGTCGCCGCGGCGAAGTAGCGGCGATGCGCGCGTCGCTGGTGGCGGCCCTCGCCCTGGCGCTCTCGACGGGCGCCGCGGCGAAGCCGAGGGTGCCGACGGCCCCGAAGCCGCCGCCGCACGACGTGCTGGCGGGCGGGTGGCACTGGCGCCTCGCGACGCCGAATGGCCCGGTGCACGTGTGGCGCCCGGCCGGCTACGACGCGCGCACCGCCGGCGCGGTGGTCTACGTCCACGGGCTCTACACCCACGTCGACGAGGCGATGCGCGAGCACAAGCTGGCCGAGCAGTTCGCGGCCAGCCGGCGCAACGCGCTGTTCATCGTCCCCGAGGCGCCCGCCTCCGGCGACGAGGCGCCGTTCTGGAAATCGCTGAAGGCGCTCTTCGAGACGACGCGCGACAAGCTCCACCTGCCGCTCCCGCGCGGCTCGCTGGCGGTGGTGGGACACAGCGGCGCCTACCGGACGATCGTGAACTGGCTGGACTACCCGGCGATCAACGACCTCGTCCTCGTCGACGCGCTGTATGGCAATGAGGATGATTACGCGAAATGGCTGCAGACCCACGCGGGCCGCATGACGCTCGTCGCGCGCGGGACCACCAAATGGACCGAGCCATTCGTGCGGCGCTTCCCGCGCCGAGCGGTGCGCAACGACATCCCCGCGAGCGTCGAGGGATTCAGCAAGCGCGAGCGAGCGGCCAGGCTGCTCTACCTGCGCTCGCAATATGGTCACATGGAGCTGATCACCGAGGGGAAGGTGCTGCCGGTGCTGCTGCGGCGGACGGCGCTGCGGCCGCTGCGCGAAACCCCTACTCCACGCCCACCACGTAATACTCGGTAGGCGCGCACGCCCACCATTTGCCGAGGTCCTGGCGGTAATCGAGCGTCACCGGCTTCGCGCTCTTCTCCGCCTCGTGGAGCTTCTGCACGATTGGGTTCGCGGGGTCCTTGTTGTCGACGGTGAACTCCCAGACTTCGGGCTGCTGCGTGGGGTTGGTGCCGATCGTGACCATCTCGCCCATGAGGTACTTGCACATCGGCGAGCCCTTCACCGACATCTTGCGGATCACGCCGGTGCGGCTGCCCCGCGAATAGCCGTAATTCCACCAAAAGCGCAGCCCCTGCCAGCCGCCGAGGAGCAGCACCAGCGCCGTCGGGGCGAGGACGAGGATCTTCTTCTTTTTCGTCATCGGAGGAGCCTACCACTAACGAAGTTGCAGCGTGCGGTGGACGACCGCGTTGCCGCCGCGGCCGTCGTTCACCACGGTCCACACGTCGAGCGGACCGGCGGGCGTGGTGGCGTCGAAGGTGAGCGTGGTGTCGGGGCGGTCGAGCCCGGTGACCTCGTTGTCGAAGGCGCCCTCCGTCGCGAACCAGGCGACGCGGAGCACCTCGGTCTTTTGCGTCGCGACCGGATTGCCGTTCGAATCGAGGCTGACGACCATGTATTGCTCGGCGCTGTCGGGCGAGAGGATCGCGCGCATGGTGAGCGGGCTCGACCGGTCCCAGGCCAGACCGTCGGTGAGCGATGCGTCGGGCGCGCCGCCGTCCGCGTCGCCGGCGATGACGATGTCGGTGATGATCGGATTCCGATTGGGGGGCATCGGCAATACCGAGTAGCGCAGACCATAAGCCGCCTGGAGGGTGCTGTCTCCCGCCTTCACCACGAGTCGGATCGGCAGGTAGACGCCGTCGGTGGCGTCGAACCGGTGCTGCAAAAAGGCGGTCTTCGGGTCGAGGTGCAGATCGGGCATGGTGAACGACACCGAATCGCCCTCGCCGATCGGCAAAATCCCGTCGCCGCTCGCGGTGGTGAAGCAGGCCGGCGGGATCTCCGCGCCCGACGAGTCGGGCGGCAGCGTGCAGGCCGCCCAATCGATGACGATGGGGCGCCCCATCGGATCGAACGCCGTCGCGGTGAGCGTGGTGGTCTGATTCGGCCCGACCTCGGGCGGCTCGGCGTGGATGGCGATCACCGAGAGCGCCCCGATGTGGCTGTAGGGCGCAAAGGGGCTGCTGCAGCTCGATGCGAGAATGAGCAACAAGGCAGTTCCGACGGGGCGCATGGTCAGAAATCCCCCCGGATCCCGAGCGCGGGCAAAAAAGGCAAACCGCTGATCGCGTCCTGGCATGCGTCCGCCACGGCGCAGTCCACCGGCCGCGGCGCGTACTGGATCGCCTCCGGGTTCTTCGCGTTGTAGAGGTTCTGGATATCGAGGTACAGGGTGAGCTTCCAGAGCTTGAAGGTCCACGTCTTGTCGATGCGCAGGTCGAGCTGGTGGAAGGCCGGCAGGCGCCCGGAGTTGAGCGCGCCGTTGATCGGCCGGTAGGCATTGTCGTTGGCGCTCCAGTACCAGCTGTTGACGGGCGTGGTGGGATTTCCCGTCACGTAGCGGAAGCGCACGCCGACCTGGAATCCCCACGGCAGCTCGTAGGAGGCGATCAAGCTGAGGATATGGGTCTGATCGAAGTCGAAGAGGTGCCAGTCCTCGCCCGGGTGGTCGCGCCGCTCGGCGCGCGAGAGGGTGTACGAGACCCATCCGAAGAAGTGCTTCCACATCTGTTGCCGCACCAGCAGCTCGCCGCCGTAGACCCGCCCTTCCCCGTCATTGACGAAGAGCGGCTGATTGGGCGAGATCCCGGTGCTCGGGACGTCCCCCAGCTCCTTGTAGAAGCCGCTCGCCTCGACGCTGAGGGTGCTGGTCGGGTGCAGCTCGACGCCGAGGACGTAATGGAATGCGATGGAGGGACCGAGCGACGGCGCGCCGAAGCGGGCGAGGAGCATCTGAGGCGGCGGGGGCTGGTGATAGGCGCCGATCGCCGCCTTCAGCGCGACGACCTTGTTGATCTGGTATCGCATCTGGAGGCGCGGCTCCCAGTTCAAGTAGGTGTGAGAATAGGAGTCGGGCGTGCCCTGATAGCCGACGAACGAATAGACGTCGAAACGCAGGCCTGGCGTCACGGTGAGCCGGTTTTGGAAGAGCGAGAAGTTGGCGGCGATCCAGGGCGCCGTCTCGACGAAGTAGAGGACGCCGAGGTCGTTGACGTACTGCCCGATGTTCGGCGGCCCCTGGGTGTTCGGCGCCGGCGGGCCGGTGATCAACGGCGCGTCGATGCTCACCGCATTGCGCGAAGCCTCGAAGTCGAGCCCGGCGTCGATCCGGAGCTGCGGCGCCACCGGCACGTGCGCGACGGCGCGCAGGTTCCCATAGAGGGTCAGCACGTCACCCGTGAAACCGAGGTTGCCGCCGACGGTGCCGGCGGCCGACATCGGCTGATCGAGGCCCACCGACGGCGTGACGGTGAGCGTGGCGCCGCCGGCGAAGCGGTGGGTCCAGCGGGCCAGCAGGCGGTGGAAGTAGGTAGTCGAGCCGAATTGCGCCTGGAGCAGCGGGTCGGGATTCTTCAACAGCAGGCTGACCTCATCGCGGCTGCCGAAGAGCAGGAAATCGATGTCGTCGCGCGGCGAGGCGCGGACGTGGACCTCCGCCTGGTAATCGTAGTATTTGGGCGACAGCTGGAAATCATTGGTGCTCAACAAAGGCAGGAACGCGTCGATCCAGCTGCGGCGCACCGACACAGCGAAATCGACGTTCTTCGAGATCGGCCCCTCGAGGAGGAACGAGCCGTCGATCAGGTTGAGATCGATGTCGCCGTGGAAGCCCTGCGACTTCGGCCGGCGCGCCTCCACCTCGACGATGCCGCCCATTCCGCGGCCGTACTCCGGGCCGTAGGCGCCCGGCGTGAAGGACAATGAGTCGATCAGATCGGAGCCGACCGTCGAGCGCAGTCCACCGAAGTGGTAGAGGACCGGGATGAAGACGCCGTCCACATAGGCGCGCGTGTCGCCGGGCGCGGAGCCCCAGACGATGAGCTGGCCCGCGCCGAACGGCGTCCGCGCGACGCCGGGGAGCGTCTGCACCGCCTTCAGCGCGTCGCCCTGCGTGCCGGGGATCTTCTTGATCTCCTCGACGTCGAGGGTCTGCTCGAGCGTCTGCTTCACCAGCTTTTGCGCCCGGACCACGGTCACGTAGCGCTGCTTGCGCTCGACCCAGTAGGTGGCCTCGAGGCGCGTGCCGGGCTTGAAGGTCTCGTCGGTGTCGGCGGGGACGTAGCCCGAGGCGCGGACGTGGATCTTGTGCTTGCCGACGGCGACCGCGGGCAGGGCGAAGCGGCCCTCGGCGTCGGCGGTCGCGTGCACTTCGCCGCCGTCGAGGAGCACCTCCGCGCCGGCGACGGGGAGGCGAGTGCCCTTCTCCTTCACCTGCCCCGAAAAGGGGACGGCCGGCGGTGGCTCGGCGAGCGCGGCGAGCGGAATGGTCGCGAGGAGCGCGAGCACGCATTGGACGGGGCGCGACACCGGGCCGGGAGGATGCCACGGTCGGCGCCACGCCGCTCGTCGAACGAAGGACCCTGCGCCCTCAAGCGTTGCGGCGGTGCGCCTGCTGGAGGTGCCGGTGGCTCGACGCGACGAGCGTGGAGAGCCGCTGCGCGGGCGAGCCCCCGTCGAGCGGTCGCGTCCGTGCGGCGCGCGGCCGCCCGATCGCGGCCTTCTTCAGGCTGAGGCGGCGACGGGCGGGGCCGGGCGCGCGGCGCGCTTCCACTCGCGCAGCGCGGGCAGGTCGAAGAGGTCGATCGGCGCGTCCGCCTCGCCGGCCCACAGCGCGACGCGCGCGAAGCGAGCCGCGGGCGACGGATGGCCGAGGAGCGCCGCGAGGACCTCGCCCGGCCGGGCGCCGCCCTGCAAATTGCCCGCGGCCCCGTCGGACCCACCGATCCTCACCCGGGTGATCGCCACCGCGTGATCGGCGGCCGGCCACTCGAGTCGCCGCCCGAGCGCCGCCGCCTCGTCGTCGGGGGCGACGCGCAGCGAGGCGAGGAACCGCCCGACGTCGATCGCCTTGCGCTCCCCCTTGTGCACGCGCTCGACGGTGAGCGACGGGCGCGCCGGGTCGAGCAGCGCGGCCTCGGAGCGCGGCAGGAGAGACGCGAAGTCGGCGACGGTGAGCAGGCGCGACAGCCCGGCGTCCTCGGCGCCGAGCAGCGCGACGCGCTCCACCGCGATCCCCTCGGGCGTCGCGGCCCGCAGCTTGCCGAGCAGCTCCTCGTCGCTCCACTCCCCGTCGAGGCGCACGTCGAGGAGCTCGGCGGTCGCCGCGATTCCGAGCCCGAGCGCCGGCGCGAAGACCAGCTCGGGGTGCGGATGGAAGCCCTTCGAATAGATCACCGGCAGCCCCGCCCGTCGCAGCGCGCGCTGCAGCACGCGCGAGGTATCGAGGTGCGAGATGAAGGCGGCGCGGCCGACCCGCGCGTAGCGCATGCGGTAGCGCACGCCCTCGCCCTGCTGGAACGCCGGCGTGGGGTGGCACGCCTTGCGCGCGCGCGGCGACGGCGGGGCGACGGCGGCGGGAGCGGGCGCCCCCTCCGCCTGCTCGCCGCGGTGCGCGTCGAGCGCGCGCAGCGAGGCGAGCCGGTCCTCGCGCATCTTCGTCAGGTCGCACGCGATGCCGCAGTCGTAACAGACCAGCTTCCGCGTGTCGGCGAGGGCGTCCTCGAGGGTGGCGTGGTGGAGCAGCGAGTGGAACGGCTTGCCGCACGGAGGCGAGAGGCGGTCCTTCAGCGCGTGGCGGTACTCGCGCGCGAGGAAGCCCTCGTCGAGGCCGATGTCGACGTGGTCCCACGGCAGGCGCGCCTCGACGGGGATCGTGCCGAGGTAGGCCGCCGTATCGACGCCGTGCTTCCCGAGCGCCGCGCGCCAGCGCGAGACGTCCATCTTCTCGTCCCAGCTGTCGAAGCGCGCGCCCATGCGCCACGCCGTCTCGAGCACGTCGCCGAGGCGGCGATCGCCGCGCGCGAAGATCCCCTCGAGCCACGACAGCTCCGACTCGTGCCACTTGAAGTCGACGCGCTCCTGCCGCGCCACCTCGCGCAGGAGCCGCTGCTTGCGCCGCAGCTCCTCGGCGGCGTCCATCGCGCACCACTGGAAGGGCGTGTGCGGCTTGGGCACGTACGACGAGACCGACACGGTGACGTCGGCGTCCTTCCGGAACTGCCGGCCGCGGCGCTTGAGGCGGCCGCCGGTCTTCCCGATCCCGGCGACGTCCTCATCGGTCTCCGTCGGCAGGCCGATCATGAAGTAGAGCTTCATGCGCGACCAGCCGCGGGAGAAGACGCTCTCCGCCGAGCGGGTGATGTCCTCCTCGGTGACGTTCTTGTTGATCACGTCGCGCATGCGCTGCGTGCCGGCCTCGGGCGCGAAGGTGAGGCCGCTGGCGCGGACGCCGGCGATCTCGTCGAGCAGCTCGGAGTTGAGGCCGTAGGCGCGCAGCGACGAGACGGAGAGCGCGACCTTGTCGTCGCGCAGCGCCGCGGTGACCTTCTTCACCAGCGGCGTGACGCACGAGTAGTCGGCCGTCGAGAGCGCGGTGAGCGAGGCCTCGTCGTAGCCGCCCTTCTTCACGGCGCGGGTCAGCGAGTCGACGATCGAGCGCGGGTCGCGCTCGCGCACCGGGCGGTAGATGATGCCGGCCTGGCAGAAGCGGCAGCCCTCGGTGCAGCCGCGCGCGATCTCGATGGCGACGCGATCGAACACCGCCTCGGCCCACGGCACCGGGCTGTCGTCGGGGAAGGGGAAGGCGTCGAGGTCGCGCACCACGAGGCGCTTCACCTTCGCCGGCATGCGCGGGTCGAGCGGCGCGTCCACCACCTCGAGGCCGGACAGCTCGTCGCGCTTCGTCGAGTAGAGCGACGGGACGTACACGCCGCCCTCCATCGCCAGCCGGATCAGGCGCTCGCGCCGCGGCATGCCCGCGCGCTTGTTCGCCGCGTCGAGGAGCAAGAGCCGCGGCAGCGCCTCCTCTGCCTCGCCGACGAGGAAGCAGTCGAAGAAGTCGGCCACCGGCTCGGGGTGCGTCGCCGTCGGGCCGCCGCCCCACACGATCGGATCGGCCTCGCCGCGATCGCGCGCGCGCAGCGGCACGCCGCCGAGGTCGAGCAGCGTGAGCACGTTCGAGTAGGTCAGCTCGAACTGCAGCGAGCAGCCGATCGCGTCGAAGTCGGAGAGCGGGCGCGCGCTCTCGAGGCTGAGGAGCGGCAGGCCGCGCTCGCGCAGCGCCGCCTCCATGTCGGTCCACGGCGCGAACGCGCGCTCGCAGGCGATGCGCGGGTCGCGGTTGAGCTGCGCGTAGAGGATCTTCGTGCCGAGGTGCGACATCCCGATGTCGTAGACGTCGGGGAAGGCGAGGCAGACGCGCACCTCGACGGCGGACCACTCCTTGCGCACCGCCTGGTACTCGCCCCCGAGGTAGCGGGCGGGCTTCTCGACGGTGCTGATGAAATCGGCGTACGGGTGATCCACGAGGCGCTCCTTGCGCCCCTCTGCTACGGGCGCGGTCGCCGCTTGTCAAGGCGCGGCGACGGGGAGCGCGCCCCGCGGCCGGCCGCGGCGGTCACTTGTGATGGTGATCGCGGTGGTGGTGCTCGCCCGACGGCGCGGCGGGGGCCGGATCGCTGGGAGGTGTCGGCGTGGGGGCCAGCACCAGCTCGATGATGCCGTCGCGGCTGACCGCCTGGTGGGCCGGCTGGTAGCCCTCGAGCCGCACGTCCAGCGTGGCGGGCAGCGTGACGAACGCCGCCAGCGGCGCCTTGCCGAGCAACGCGCTACCGACGGAGACGTCGGCGCCGGGCGGGGTGGTCCGCACCTCGACGCGCACGCGGTTGGGGGGAGCGGGCCGGCTGGCCGGGCGCTCCGACGGCGCTTCGGAATCGAAGGTGCGCGGGCGCGCGCGCCGGCCGAGCACCCACGCGCCCGGGAGCACGACGAGCGCGACCAGCCCGAGCAGCGCCGGCAGCCACAGGTTGCGGCGCGACGACGACGCGGAGCCGGACGGCTCGGGGCGCGGGGGCGCCACCTGCTCGCCCGCGCTCTCGGAGAGCGACGGGTTGCTCGGCTCGACCGGCGGCGCCGGCGCGTCGATCGGCGGCATCGCCGTCGGTAGCGACTCGGGCTCCGGCGGCGCGATCGGCTGGGCGGTCGGCGGCGGCGTCGCCATGACGGGCGCGGCGCGCTCCTCCCTCGGCGCGGGCGCCGCCTCGATGGGCAGCACCGGCGCCAGCGCCTCGAGCAGCGTCACCGGCAGCGCCGCGACCGCCTGGGGCGGGGTCGCCGCCTGCGCCGGCAACACGGGCGCCTGCGCCTCGATCAAGGTGGCCTGCTGCGGCGCCTCGACCTGCGACGGCGGCGGGGGCTCCTCGGACGTGGCGTCGGTGCGGTTCTCGCGCTCCTCGATCGGCCGCGCCGGGACGGGCGGCTGCGCGCGCGCCCCTTGCCGCGCGGAGGCCGACGGCACGCCCGGCAGCATCGGCGCCGGCGTCTCCACCGTCTGCGACGAGCTGCCGGCGGCGAGCATCTCGGCGGCGAACGCCATGATCGGCGCCTGCCCCTCCTGCGTCGGCGCCGAGTCGAACTGCCCCGGCGAGGCGAGCCCCCGCAGCCGGTCGCGCACCTCCCCCATGTTCGCCGGGCGGCGCGCCGGGTCCTTCTCCAGGCACTGGAGGATCAGCGCCTCCAGCTCCGGCGCGATCGGCGCGAACGTCGACGGGCGCGGCGGTCGGTCGAACAGCGCCTGCGTGATCACCGCCGTCATGTCGCCCTCGAAGGGCAGCCTTCCCGTGGCCATGCGGAAGAGCATCACGCCGAGCGAGTAGATGTCGGCCGAGGGCAGCACGTCCTTCGCGCCGCGCACCTGCTCGGGCGCCATGTAGCGCGGCGTGCCGAGCACCGAGTCGGTGATGTTGCTCTCGTTCGCCGAGAGCACCTTGGCCACGCCGAAGTCGAGGACCTTCACCTCGTCACCGACGAGGAAGACGTTGTCGGGCTTGAGGTCGCGGTGGACGATGCCCTTGTCGTGCGCGGCGGCGAGCGCGTCGGCCACCAGCGCGCCGATGCGCGCCACTTCGCCCTCGGGCAGGCGCCCCACGCGCACCGTCTTGCCGAGGCTGGCGCCCCGGAGCAGCTCCATCACGATGTAGAGGACCCCGTCGTCGGTCTGCCCGAAGTCGAGGATCTTGACGATCCCGGGGTGGCCGATCTCGCGGGTCGCGCGCGCCTCGCGGAAGAAGCGGCGCGTGATCACCGGGTGGGTGGCGTAGGAGCCGTGCAGCACCTTGATGGCGACGGGATCGCCGAGGAAGCGGTGCTGCCCGCCGAACACCGTCCCCATCCCGCCTTCACCGACGACGGACTGGATGACGTAGTTGCCGAGCTCGCGCCCGATCAATCCATGTTTGCGCGGCTGCTCGGCCAAACTGGTGCCCTCTGCGCGGACCATATCACAGCGGCCGCGGTCGGCGGGAAGTCGGCGATCGAGGGCGTGGGATCGCGCGGACGGGCCGAGGAAGAGGCCCCGCCATGCCGGGCGCTCGGGGTGCAACCGCCGCCCGCCGCGGACCGGCCGCACCGCCGCCCGAGCGCGGGCGACGATCAGATGCGCAGCCGCGCCACGTTGAAGGTCTCGGCGTAGCGCACGCCGCACATCCGGCCGTTGGCGCGCGCCACCTCGCGGAAGCTCTCGAGGTCGAGCTTTCCGAGCTGCGTCTTGTGGGCGCGGATGGACGCGATCTTCGTGTCGATCGTCTCGGTGATGTCGGCGAAACAGTGCCCCGCCGCGGCGTGGGCGTTCATCACCGGGCTCGACAGGAAGGTGAGCAGCGCGCAGGGCGTGCGCCGCACCGCCGCCACCGTCGCCTGGTGGACCAGGCGGTGATCGAAGTGCAGGTCGCTCGGGTCGTGCGTCAGCACCAGGTCGGGCCTGATCTCGGCGATCAGGCCGTCGAAGCGGGCGACGAGCTGGTGCATCTTCAGGTCCTCGACGCGCCCGCCCTCGTGCCGGAACGGCAGCGCCAGTCGGGCATTGAGGATGCGCGCCCCCTCGGTCGCCTCGGCGAGCCGCTCCTCGCGGTGCGAGGGAATGGAGATCAGCGCCATCACCACGTCGGCGCCGCGCGCCGCCAGGCGGGCCACCAGGCCGCCCGCGCCAAACTCGATGTCGTCCGGGTGCGCGCCAAAAGCCAGCACGCGCGCGCCGGAGACGAATTCCAAGAGGTTCTTCATCCCGTGCCTCCGCTCGCGGCGGCCGAATTCTCCGTCGCCGGCTTGAGGGACTCCGCGGCCGTTTCGCCAAACAGGATCGCCCGGCTCTCCTGTCCACAATTGAGGATCAAATCCAGGGAAGAGAGGCGTGGCAAAAAGCCGAGTCCGGAGTAGCGCTGCGGGTAGGTGGGGTGTTGGAATTGCTGCCAGAGGACGTGGATGCCCGCCGCCTCCAGCTTCGCCACGTCGAGGTAATCGCGCGATCCCCCGCTTCCCGAGAGGTAGGTCGTGGCGCCGACACGGCGACAGAAATTGAGGATCATGTCGGTCTTCTGCCCCTCGCAGCCCAGCGTCGAGGTGCGCACCACGGGGCGCTGGATGTCGAACCAGCGCATGAGGAGCTGAAGCACGTGCAGGTTCAGCTCGACGAGGTTGTCCCAGGGGCGGGTATAGACGTCCTCCAGCTCGTCCGAATAGGCCTTGAAATGGGGGGAACGCCGGTAGTGGGTGAGGATGGTCTGCCAGGTCCGGCGCTGCCAGTGCTCCTTCGGGCTGGATTGATTGGAGATGCGCTTGTCGCACAGGCGCTCCTCCTGCGGCCCGTGGACGAGCGGGACCGCCACCCAGGAGACCCCGTTGTTCACCTTCAATCGATTGCGGTTCTGGAAGTTCTGCGCCTCGTACTGCACGTGGTCCACCACCACGAACAGGTCGGCGCGGGCCAGCTTGTCCATGTAGCCCAGCCACGGCAGGTACATTGCCTGGTGCGCGGACACGATCATTCCCAACCTCCCTCTCCAACGCCGCGCGATGGCTCGGCGCCCCGGGGCCCGGTCCCCGGTAAAGGTGACGATGGAGCCTCCGGATCGACTCACGCCGATTCGATGACCCTGGCGACCGTATTGGGAATGCACACGCCCTGGTGCAAGGCCGGGGCGTCAGCATGGCGGCGCCCACACGGGATTTACTTCGGTTTGCGCCTGCCCCCCTCGCGACCGCCGATGACGACGGTCGCCGGTGGCGGACCGGCCGCGCGGCGGCATGGTCGTGCCGTCGCCGCGCGAGCCGACGGCGACTGGCGCCGCGATTGCCCTCTTCGGGCGTTCAGGTGGCGCGGGGCGCGCCGAGGAGGGTCAATGGATCATTCAGTCAATTTCCTCCGCATCACGCAGGACGCCCGCACGAGGATCCTGGAGACGCACATCGACGAACTGCTCACCCGCATCGAGGGGGGCGACAAGGGCTACGTGCTGATCGACGTGCGCGAGGACCACGAATGGGCGCGCGGCCACATCCCGGGCGCCATCCACCTCGGGCGCGGGATCCTCGAGCGGGACATCGAGAAGCTGGTCCCCGATCACGGCTCCGAAATCGTCCTTTACTGTGGCGGCGGATACCGCTCCGCCCTCGCCGCCGAGAGCTTGCAGCGAATGGGGTATCAGCGCGTCTACTCCCTTTTCGAGGGCTGGAGTGGCTGGCGCAAGAGGGGCTGGCCGCTCGACCCCTGAAATGGGCTGAATCCACCACTTCATTTGAGGACGTCGGGCTCCGCCGCTTCGTCGGTCGCGTGTTCCGAGAGGCGGCGCCGCTGCTCGATCCACGCGCGGATCAATTCCTCCCCGAACACGTCCCCGGCGCGCAGGAAGGAGCTGTCGCGCTCCAGCGCCTCGAGCGACTCCTCGAGCCGGCGCGGCAGGCACTCCGCGGCGGGTTCGCCGTCGAGCGGCGGCACGATCTGGTTCGCCGCGCCGTCGAGCCCCGCCATGATCGTCGCCGCGAAGACGAGGTAGGGATTGGCGGTCGCGTCGGCGATGCGGAGCTTGAGCCGCCGCGAGGACGGCGACGACGAGCGCGCCGGCACGCGGCACACCGCGGCGGGGTCGGCGCGCGAGAGGAACAGGCGCGTCGGGGCCTGCCGCGTGGCCAGCCAGCGGTACGAGTTCTCCGTCGGCCCGAGGAAGGCGAGCAGCGCCGGCGCGTGCGAAAGGAGGCCGCCCGCGAAGCCGCGGCACAGATCGCTCGTCAGCGCCCACCCCTTCGGGTCGTGGAACACGTTGTCGCCGCCGCGGAAGAGGGCGAAGTGGAGCGGCAGGCTGGCCGCCGCCTCGACGGGGAGCGGACAGGGCAGGAAGCTGGCGACGCGCCCGTCGCGGCGGGCCATCGCCCGCACGATGTACTTGTAGAGCTGGACCTGGTCGGCGATGCGGACCGGGTCGTCGGCGCGCATCTGCACCCGGCCCTGCCCCGGGTTGGGCCCGTAGCGGAAGCCGTCGACGGGGATGCCGGCGCGGCCGAGCGCGGCGGCCAGCTCGCGGAGGAAGTCCCACAAAAGCTCCTCGGCGACGGGACGCCCCTCCTCGAGGAGGAAGAACTCGACCTCGGCGCCGACGGTGATCGCGTCGGCCACGCCGCGGGCCCCAAGGAGCGCGATCGCCCGCTTCAGCGTCAGGCGCGGATCGAGCGGGGCCTCGCCCGTGTCGGCGTCGCGCACGTCGCAAAACATCGCCAGCGTCGGGACGCGGGCGACGGGATCGGGGAAGCAGCAGGCGGCGTCGGCGCGCGCGGTGAACAGCCCCTTCCAGGGCCGCCCGGTCGAGGGGCCGTCGAGCGTCACGCCGTCGGTGAAGACGCGGTCGTTGACCTGGTGGGCGCCGATGTCGATGCGCCACGGGCGGCCGCCCAGCTCGGTGAACCACATCTCGCCGAACTTCACGTCCAGCTCGCGCATCCTGCCCAGCACGCGCTCGACGTCCGCCGACACGGTCGCGGTCGATCCGGGCGATGCCGTCGGCAGCTCGAGTGTCTTCGCCATTCCCGCCTCCCATCCCGGCGCGCCCCCGCGCGCTCTCGGGACGAACATCGGCCCGCCCGGCGTCTACGCAAGACGGGCGGCGCCCGCTCCCACCGTCGGCGAGTCGTTGCGCGGCGTTGCCGGGCGGAGCGGGCAGGCGCGGAGGCGAGGCGCCGGCGGGAAAGAAAGTGACGGTGCGGCGCTTCTCCTTCCCGCTCGTCGCCTACTCGGCGGCGCGGTCCGGGACCGTGAAGCGGAACGTCGCCCCCTCGCCGAGCTGCGAGTCGACCCAGATCCGCCCCCCGAGCCGATCGACGATGCGACGGCAGATCGCCAGCCCGATCCCCGTCCCCGGCGCCTCGGCGCGCCCGTGCAGCCGCTGGAACACGCGGAAGATCCGCTCGCCGTCCTCGGGCGCGATGCCGATGCCGTGATCGCGCACCGCGACCTCCCAGCCGCCCGTCCGGCGCTCGGCCGAGACCTCGACGCGCGGCCGCGCCCCGCCGTGGAACTTGAGCGCGTTGCCGACGAGGTTCTGGAGCAGCTGCACCATCTGCCCGGGGTCGGCCACCACCGTCGGCAGCCCGCTCCCGGTCACCTCCGCGTGGCTCTCCTCGACGGCGACGCGCAGGTTGGAGAGCGCCTCGACGAGCGCCGCGCCGAGGTCCACCGGCGAGAAGGGGGCGCGCCGCGTCGAGACGCGCGACAGCGTGAGGAGGTCGTGGATGAGGGTCTGCATCCGCTTGGCGCCGTCGACGGCGAAGGCGATGTATTCGCGCGCCTCGTCGGGCAGCTGCGGGCCGTAGCGCCGCTCGAGCAGCTGGCTGAAGCTGGCCACCATCCGCAGCGGCTCCTGCAGGTCGTGCGAGGCGACCCACGCGAACTGCTCCAGCTCGGCGTTGGAGCGGCGCAGCGCCGCGGCCTGCCGCTCGAGCGCCTCGGCGGCGTGCTTGCGATCGGTGATGTCCGTCGAGATGCCGCACACCGCCACCGGCGCGCCACCGCGATCGAAGAGCGGGAACTTGATCGAGATATAGGTGTGCGGCCCGTCGTCCTGCGGCACGATCTCCTCGCGCTCGATCGGCGCGCCCGCGTAGAGCGCCTCGAGGTCGTTGCGCCGGAACGCGTCGGCCGCCTCGCGCGGGAAGAGGTCGAAGTCGGTGCGCCCGAGGAGCGCCGCCTGCTCGGCGTGGAACAGCTGCTCGAAGCGCCGGTTGACCAGCTGGTAGCGCCCCTCGATGTCCTTCAGGTAGAGCACCGTCGGGGTGCGGTCGAGGATCGCCTGCAGGCGGGCGCGGCTCTCGTCGAGGCGACGCTGCTGCGCCTCCGCTTCGGCCCACCGCCGCTCGGCCTGCGCGAGCGCCGCCTCCAGCTCGGCGATACGCCCGAGGAGCGCCGCGCGATCGTCGTCGGCCATCGCGCCCGTCGAGCCGCTACCGCCAGCAGTAGTTCGTCGCGGCGGGGCAGACGCCGTCCGCGACGTACGCCGAGCAGGAGCCCTTGACGTAGGTCGCGCCGAGCTTGTAGGTGTCGGCCTTGATCTGACAGCCGTTGACGCCGTAGCAGATGACGGTGGCCTGGTCGTCGAGCGCGTTCGCCGTCGTCGAGCAGTCGTAGCTCCCGGCGCCGTAGAGCATGGTGCACGCCTCGACGCAGGAGTAGGTCGGCGGCATGTTGGCCCACGCCGGCCCGGTGGGGAGGGAGTACGAGCCGACCATCACCTTCTGCCCGCCGCCGCCGACGCACGCGCCGTTCGAGCAGACCTGGCCACCTCCGCAGGCGTTGCCGCAGGCGCCGCAGTTCTGCGCGCTCGTGTTGAGGTTGGTCTCGCAGCCGTTGCCCTTGTTGCCGTCGCAGTTCGCCATGCCGGCGCCGCAGCAGACCCCGTTCGAGCAGTCGAAGCTCGTGCAGTCGCCGCCCTGGAGGCAGCTCCTGCCGTTGCTGCACGGCGGGCAGGAGCCGCCGCAGTCGACGTCGGTCTCGTCGCCGTTCTTGATGAAGTCGTTGCACGAGGCCGCCGCCTGGCAGGTGCCGGCCGGGCAGTTGCCCGACTGGCAGTCGCCGTTACCGAGGCACCGGCGGCCGTTGGCGCAGGGCGGGCAGTTGCCGCCGCCGCAATCGACGTCCGTCTCGCTGCCGTTCTGGATCCCGTCGTTGCAGTTCGCCGCCGCCATGCAGAAGCCGCCGACGCACGACTGGCCGGTGCAGTCGCTGTTGAAGCGGCAGCCGCGGCCGTTGGCGCAGGGGCCGCAGTTCGGGCCGCCGCAGTCCACGTCGGTCTCCTCGCCGTCCTTGATCCCGTCGCCGCAGTTCGGGCCGACGACGAGGTCGCGCGAGCCGAACCCGGCCATGTCGCGCCCCGGCTGACCCGGCATGTCGCCGGCGTTCGCCGAGAGATCGCCGGCGTGACCACCGTCGGGGTTGGCCCAGAAGCCACCATACCCCCCGCCGCCGCCCGAGCAGGCGGTGAGGAGGAGCGCGAGCGAAGCGAGGCGAGGGAAGTGTCGATTCATGCGCGCATGATATCCAAGGCCGGGGCGCGATCGGTGGCCTGGATCACGGAAGGCCGCGGAGCGAGCGGTTCGCTGTACCATCGCGCCATGAAGCGCCTCGGCCTGCTCCTCCCCTTCGCGCTCGGCGCCTGCAGCGCCCCGCCGCCGCCACCCTCACCGACGGTGGACGGCGGCGCGAGCTTCACCACGAACTGCACGCTCGCCGAGCCGACCGCCGATGCCAAGCAGCCCGCGGGGCGGCAGCCCGACGGATCGGTGATCCTCCCGGGCGGGCGGCGGATCGCGCCGGCGGGCCGGCTGCTCGACGTGGGCGGCTTCCCGCTCGCGCTGCGCGTGCTGCCCGGCGCGACGCAGCGCTTCGTGGTGGTCACCGACGGCGCGTTCGGCGACGAGGCGCTGCGGATCGTCGATCTCCAGGCGGCCGACCCGCACGCGGCGGTGGTCTCGTCGCACGCCTACCCCAGCACCGCCGGGGACGCGACCTCGCCGGCGCTGTTCTACGGGCTGGCGCTCACCGCCGACGGCACGCGCCTGTTCGCCTCGAACGGCGGCTACGATCCGGCGAAGCCCGGCGAACCCGCCTACAACACGATCGATGTCTTCGATTTCGCCGGCTCGCCGCCGCAGCTTTCGCGCAACGACGCGGCGACCATCCGGCTCGCCTTCAACACCGACGGCGGCGTGCCCAAGCAGCGGCTGCCCGCCGGCCTGACGCTCTCCTCCGACGAGAAGCTGCTCTACGTGGCCGGGCAGTCCGACAACACGCTGGCGATCATCGACCTCGCGCCGGGCCCGGGCGCGGCGGGCTGGGGCGCGGAGATCGGCCGCGCCACGCTGCCGGGGATCGCGCCGTACGACGTCGCGCTCGACGAGGCGCACCACACCGCGTGGGTGTCGCTGTGGGGCGGCCAGACCGTCGGACCGAACAAATACCTCGACGGGATCGTGCCGGTGGACGTGACCAACCCGAAGGCGCCCAAGCCGGCGGCGATGCCGATCGCGACCGGCAAGGCGGCCGAGGCGGAGCTGATCGTCGGCGGGCGGCTGCTGGTGGCGAACGCCGACGCCGACACCGTGTCGTCGGTGGACCTCGCCTCGCGCGCCGTCACCTCGAACCCGGTGGCCTCGCCGGCCGGACTGGTGGGCAGCACCCCGAACGCGCTCGCCGCCGACGTGGCGGCCTCGCGCCTCTACGTGGCGAACGCCAACGACGACGCGGTGGAGGTGCTCGACCTCGCCACGCTCGCGCCCAAGGGGCGAATCCCGACGGCGTGGTACCCGACGGCGGTGGCGGTGCTCGCCGACGGCAGCGTGGTGATCGCGTCGGCCAAGGGGATGGGCCTCGGGCCGACCGATCACGAGAAGGGCAAGGACGACTTCATGCAGGGCACGCTGCAGGTGGTGCCGCGCCCGTCGGACGCCGACCTCGCGATGGGCGAGGCGATCGTCGCCGCGAACCTCGCCCGCCCCACGATGATCACGCCGCAGCTCACCTGCCCGGCGAGCGGCGAGAAGCGCTTCCCGCTGCCGCCCGACGCGATGTCGCCGACGCCGATCCAGCACGTCTTCCTGATCGTCCGCGAGAACAAGACCTACGACGCGATCCTCGGCGACCTCCCGACGGGGAACGGCGATCCGAAGCTGGTGCTCTTCGGCGCCGACGTCACGCCGAACGCCCACGCGCTCGCCACGACGTTCGCCAGCCTCGACAACTTCTACGCGAACGCCGAGCAGTCGCTGCAGGGCCACGAGTGGACCACCGCCGCCTTCTCGAACGATTACTCCGAGAAGGGGTGGCTGACGACGTGGGGGCGCGCCACGCGCTCGCCGGGCGCCTTCGCGTCGGGGACGCTCGAGCACCTGCCCCACCCGCCGGGCGACACCGCGTGGACGCACCTCGACAAGGCGGGCGTCCCGTACCGCAACTACGGTGAGATCGTGAACACCGCGGGCGCGCTCACCGTGTTCGACGTGGGCTACCCCGGCGTGTTCTTCGACACCAGCCTGAAGGACGTGGACAAGATCCAGTACGTCATCGGCCGGATCAACGACCCCACGCTGGAGATCGAGCGCTTCTCGTACATCGGCCTGCCGAACGACCACACCGTCGGCACGGTGCCGGGCAAGCCGACGCCGCAGTCGATGGTCGCCGACAACGACGAGGCGACCGGGCGCTTCGTGGACGCGCTCTCGCACTCGGGCTACTGGCCATCGTCGATCGTGTTCGTGATCGAGGACGACCCGCAGGACGGCGGCGATCACGTCGAGGGGCACCGCTCGCTTTGCCTCGCCATCTCGCCGTGGGTGAAGCGCGGCTACACCTCGAGCGTCCACGGCGACGACCCGGCGCTGTGGCGCACGATCGACCTCCTGCTCGGCGTCGGGCCGATGAACGCGTTCGAGGCGAACGCCTCGGCGCTCTACGACCTCTTCTCGACGACGCCCGACCTCACGCCGTACAGCTACCTGCCGCGCAAGGTGCCCGAGGCGCTGAACGGGCAGGACGCGCCGCTCGCCGAGGAGTCGCTGAAGATCGACTTCTCGAAGCCCGACAGCGCGCCGCTCGGCCGCATCCTGTGGCGTGCGGTGCGCGGCCAGGAGCCGCCGTGGGGGGCGAAGGACTCGCCGCGCGCCGGGATGGTCGACCTCGACGACTGATCCCACCGCCGCGGGCAGGGTTG
>JAJXSP010000394.1 GCA_021784515.1 Myxococcales bacterium
AAGACCGCCGAGAACTTCCGCGCGCTCTGCACGGGTGAGAAGGGCTTCGGCTTCAAGGGCAGCACCTTCCACCGCGTGATCCCCGACTTCATGCTCCAGGGCGGCGACTTCACGCGCGGCAACGGCACCGGCGGCAAGAGCATCTACGGCGAGAAGTTCGCCGACGAGAACTTCCAGCTCACGCACACCGGCCCGGGCGTGCTCAGCATGGCCAACGCCGGCCCCAACACGAATGGCTCGCAGTTCTTCATCACGACGGTGAAGACGACCTGGCTCGACAAGAAGCACGTCGTGTTCGGGTCGGTGGTGGAGGGGATGGACGTGGTGAAGAAGGTCGAGAAGGTCGGCAGCCCGAGCGGCGCGCCGTCGCAGAAGGTCATGATCGCCGAGTGCGGACAGCTGTAGGCGCGATCCTTCCCGTCACGCCCCGCGCGCCGCCATGATCGCCGCGTAGAGGTCGTAGAGGAACAGCGCCAAGAGGTTCGCCGCCAGCACGTCGCGCGCGAGCGTGCGCAGCGACGGCGGAGCGTCACCGGGGCGCTCGTCGAGGCGCTCGAGGATCGGCAGCGACACGAAGAACACCGTCCCGTAGCAGAGCGAACCCCACCACATCGCAAACGCCTTGTCGCGGTAGAGAAAGAATTCGCGAATGAGGGGGCTCGCCATGCCGGCCGTCTCGGCGAACGCCACGAGGTAGCTCACGATCGCGCGCGCCCCGACGGCGACCGGCCACGGCGCGCCGGGCCAAAGCGAGCGCAGCGCCCGCAGCGCGACCTGCATCACGACGTAATAGGTGCTGAAGTAGGCAATCGTGACGAAATAGAGGAAGAGCGGAGTGCCGCGGAGGATCCACGTGACGCGGAAGTGGTACTCCATGCCGAGGTGGTCGAAGAAGAACCGCGTGCCGAACCACGTCTGCACGAAGGTCATCAGCGCCACGAAGAGCGTGAAGCGCGCGGCGTGACGGTGGGCGAGCGGTACGAGCTTCTCGTCGGGGGCGGGCCAGGCGAAGGGCGCCAGCCACAGCGGCAGCGCGAGCGCGAGGCCGAGCGCGAGGTGCTCCCCGTCGTCCCACCGCGCGAAGCGCCGCGTCCCCATCAACGCGCCAATGATGACAATCCAGATCGGCGACCACGCGAGGACGATCGTCTCGACGCGGCGCTTTGCGGGGTTTTCGGAGAGCAGGCGCATGTCCGCCGAGTCTACCTCCGGCCCGCCCAAGGCCCCCGCGCGGGACGGACGTCACCACACGCCGGGGGGACGGTGTTTCGTTTCTTCGCGTGCGGCTGAATTCGGTTGTGACTCGGGCTGGGGATGCGAAGAAACAAAACGCGTCCCTCGTCTTTCGGGCGTCGCGGGCGTCTTTCGGGCGCCGCGGGCGTCGCCACGCACTGGGGGGACGGTGTTTCGTTTCTTCGAGAGCACGTCGTGTTCGGCCTCCTCGACGACGGCGGCCGGCGCGCACCTTCACGCCCTTGCCCCGGTGCTGCCGCGGCCGTAGGCTTCTCCCTCTTCAGGAAACTCCGCGTGGAATCCGTCGCCGCCGTCGTCGGCATCTTCATGGCCTTGTTCTGGATGCGCTACCGCATGCGCGAGTCGGCGCGTCCGCTCACCGTCCGCAAGATCGTCCTTCCGCCGCTCGGGATGAGCACCGGCGCCTTCATGTACCTCGTGCCGCAGTTCCGGCCGACCACGGGCGAGGCGCTCGAGGCCGTCGGGGCCGGGCTCGTGTGCGGGGCGATCCTCGCCGCGACGACGAGGCTCGAGCGCCGCGACGAGGGCGTGTACCTGAAGCGCTCGGCCGCATTCATCTATGTGCTGCTCGGTCTATTCGTGGTGCGCTTCGCGGCGCGCGGCTATTTGCGTCAGAGCATCGAGTTCCATCAACTGAGCGGCATGTTCTTCCTGCTCGCGCTGGTGATGATCGTGGAGTGGCGGGTCGCGATGCTGCTGTCCTATCGACGCCTCCAGTCCGGACCGATTCCGGCGACCGCGACGGGCGGCACCGACTCGCCGGCCTGACGAACCGGGCCGCGCGCCCTCCTACCGCGTTTCGGGCGATCGCGCCCGGCAGGAAGCGGCTCGCCCGCCTCCCTCGGGAGAGGGCGTTTTTCCCGCCGCCGCTCGACGCCGCCTATAGTCCGCGCACGATCCGAGGACATTGCCTCTGGCTCGTCGGTGCGGCCGCCTTCGTGGTGGGGCTCGCCTTCGGCCTGCCGCTCGCCCGCTCCCACGCGGCCACCCCACCTCCGCGACCGTCGACGGCAAACCGGTCGCCAGCCTGCAAGGCACGCTGGGGCTCTCCGAGTTCCAGGTGGCCGCGGGGAGCGGCGGGCGCTACACGGCCGACGTGGCCGACGTCAATGCCACCCCGGCGCGCACCCTGGTCCTGGTGCGCAGGCCATGAAGCGCGTCACCGTCGCCGCCGTCGGTCTCGTCGCCGGCCTCGCGGCGAGCCTGCTGGTCTCCGCGCTCGGGTGCGAGACCTGCCACGACATCGATCGCCTCGGATCCGACGGCACGCTGCTGGTCGCCGACCCGGGCGACGCCGGCATCACCGACACCGATTACCAGCTCGTCATCTCGGGTAATCGGACCGCGGTCACCGAGAGCTTCGCGCGCGCCGGCAAGCACTACGTCTTCCGATACGCCGCGACGTTCGACCCCGCGGACTGAGGAGCGCGACCCGCGCGACGCTGCCCCACCTGATCGGATGCGTCGTACAGCGGCCGGCTCACGCTGCGCGGAATGACGTTGTGCTCGGCCAATCCCCCGAGCCAGCGCCACAGCCGTTGGAGGAACGGGTTCGGGTGCGAGCTCCGCCGGCCCCTGCTCACTCAGCGGCACGGCGCCTCGCACCGCGGAGGATCGCGGTCGATCTCGACGGGGACGTCGGTGAAGGCGCCGGCGACCCGGGAGTTCTCGTAGCCCCCGGCGCCCTTGAACATGGCGACCACCCGCTCCCACCTCCCGGCGGGGATCAGGCGGCGTCGTCGCGCCCTTCGAGCGTGGAGACGTCGCCCTCGGGCAGGCCCAGCTCGCGCGCCCGGAGGAGGCGCCGCATGATCTTGCCGCTGCGGGTGCGGGGCAGTG
Organism: Myxococcales bacterium; assembly: GCA_021784515.1. Classification (GTDB taxonomy): domain Bacteria; phylum Myxococcota_A; class Polyangia; order Palsa-1104; family SHYY01; genus SHYY01. Next base: position 3,094 of record JAJXSP010000394.1, read on the forward strand.
ACGGGGAAAAGGCGATCTCGCGCGGCGCGACGGCGGGCCCGAGGCGCTGGCGCGAAAAGGCGATCAGCTCCCGGCGCAGCTCCTCCGTCGGCGCGAACCCGGGCTTGAGCGCCACGAAGGCCTTCACCACCTCCATCGCCAGCGGGTCGGGCTTGCCGATCACGCCCGCCTCGGCGACGGCGGGGTGCTCCAGCAGCGCGCTCTCCACCTCGAACGGACCGATGAGGTGGCCCGCGCTCTTGATCACGTCGTCGGCGCGGCCGACGAACCAGAAGTAGCCGTCGCGGTCGCGGCAGGCGAGGTCGCCGGTGAGGTACCAGCCGCCGGCGAAGCACCTGGCGGTGCGGGTCGGATCGCCGAAGTAGCCGCGGAACATCGACGGCCACCCCGGCGCGAGCGCCAGCTCGCCCTCGACGTCGGGCTCGTCGATCGGCTCCACGCCACCGTCGGTGCGGCGCACGATCGCGGCGTCGATCCCCGGCAGCGGGCGCCCCATCGAGCCGGGGCGGATCTCCTCGGCGGCGAAGTTGGCGATCATGATCCCGCCGGTCTCGGTCTGCCACCAGTTGTCGTGGAAGGGCAGGCCGAACGCCTCCACGCCCCACGCCACCGCCTCGGGGTTGAGCGGCTCGCCGACGCTGGAGAGGAAGCGCAGCGCGCGGAGGTCGCGGCCTCGCGCCACCTCGACGCCGGCGCGCATCAGCATGCGGATCGCCGTCGGCGCGGTGTACCAGACGTTGACGCGCTCGCGCTCGAGGATGGCCATCCAGCGCTCGGCCTCGAACTCCGCCTCGTCGAGGATCAGGGTCACGCCGCAGGCCAGGGGCGCGATGATGCCGTACGAGGTGCCGGTCACCCAGCCCGGGTCGGCGGTGCACCAGAAGACGTCGCCGTCGTGGAGGTCGAGGGCGAGGCGGCCGGTCGCGTGGTGCGCGACGACGGCATCGTGGACGTGCATCGCTCCCTTCGGCGCGCCGGTGGTGCCGCTGGTGAAGTGGAGCAGCGCGAGGTCCTCGCGATCGGTCGGCGGGATGGTGAATGCGTCGCTCGCGGCGGCGAAAAGCGGGCCGAGCGCGCGCGTGCCGGGCGGCGCGGCGCCGTCGGCGTCGACGAGGAGGACGTGCTCGAGCGCGGGGAGCGCGTCGCGGATCGGCGCCACCTTCTTCCGGTACAGCGCCAGGGTGGTGACGAGCGCCCGCGCGCCGCCGAGCGCCATGCGGGCGCGGATCGGCTCGGGGCCGAACGCCGAGAAGAGCGGGCAGAAGACCGCGCCGCGCTTCCACGCGCCGAGCGCGGCGAGGTGGAGCGCGGGGAGGCGCGGCAGGAGCGCGAAGAGGCGATCGCCCTTGCCGACGCCGAGCGCGCCGAGCGCGTTGGCGAAGCGGTTCGACTCGGCGGCGAGCCGCCCGTAGGTGTAGTCCACGACGGCGCCGTGCTTGCCGAGCCAACGGATCGCCACCCGGTCGCGCAGCGCCGAGGCGGCGTGGCGATCGACCGCCTCGTGCGCGATGTTGAGGCCGCCGCCCGGAAGCCCGGCCAGCGCGCGGCGCGCCTCGTCCCACGAGAAGCGCGCGCGGGCGGCGGCGTAGTCGGCGAGGTTCGGCGCGACGGCGAAGGCGCGCGGCTTGCCGATGCGCGGTCGCGTCTCACGCATGGTCGGCCGTTTTCGCGCCGAGCTTCGCGAGGAGCGCGTCGATCGCGTCCTCCACCGTCGAGAACGCGCGGTACTCGCGCTCGGCGATCTCCACGTGCAGCGCCTCGTGGAGCGCGAGGACGAAGTTGAGGAAGTCCATCGAGTCGAGGTCGAGCGCTTCGCGCAGGTCGGCCCGCGGATCGAGCGCGGCGAGGTCGGCGTCGGGCGCCACGTGGGCGAGGGCGGCGAGGACGGCGCGGCGGATCTCGTCTCGGGTCATAGCTTCTCCGGTCGCTGCAGGTGCTTGTCGACGGCGGCGAGGAAGCGGCCGCCGCGGTGGCCGTCGGAGACGCGGTGGTCGGCGGAGAGGGTGGCGGTGACGAGCGGGCGCGCCACCACCTGCCCGTCGTCGCACCAGGGGCGCGTGGCGATCCGCCCGAAGCCGACGATCGCCACCTGCGGCGGGTAGATCACGCCGAACGCGGATTCGGCGCCCTGCTCGCCGAGGTTGGTGACGGTGATGGTGGCGTCGGCCAGCTCCGAGCTGCGCAGCGAGCCGGCGCGCGCGCGGGCGACGAGATCGCGCAGCGCCGCCCCGAGGTCGTCGAGGCTGCGTCGATCGGTGTCGTGGAGCGCGGGGGCGACGAGGCCGCCGCCGCGCAGCGCGATCGCCACGCCGACGTGGATCGCGCTCCTCTCGACGGCGCGGTCGCCCTCCCAGACGGCATTCAGCTCGGGCGTCTCGCGCAGCGCGAGCGCCACCGCCTTGAGGAGGAGCGTGCCGGGCAGGATGCGCGCCTCCATCGGGCGGCGCTCGTTCTCGACGGTGAGCCAGTCGAGCGCGGCCTTCATGTCGATCGTCGAGCCGAGGTAGTAGTGGGGGATCTCGCGCTTGCTGCGCGCCATCGCGGCGGCGATCGCGCGGCGCATGCCCGCCATGCGATCGACCGGCGTGGGCAGCGCGGCGACGGCGCCCGCGGCGTGCTCCACGTCCTCGATGGTGATCGCGCCGCCCGGTCCGGTGCCGTGGACGGCGGCGAGATCGACGCCGCGGGCGCGCGCGAGCTGGCGCGCGGCGGGCGAGGCGCGGACACGACC
>JAJXSP010000395.1 GCA_021784515.1 Myxococcales bacterium
GCTCACGCCGCTGGTGAAGGCCTACGGATCGGACCAGGCGTTCCGCGTGTGCGAGACGGCGATCCAGACGCTGGGCGGCGCCGGCTACATCAAGGACTACGGCATCGAGCAGTACTGCCGCGACGCGAAGATCTTCTCGATCTACGAGGGCACCAACCACATCCAGTTGAGGGATCGCGTCGGTCGCAAGCTGCCGCAGAACGGCGGCGCGAACCTGATGGCCTTCCTCGGCGACGTGGGCAAGTTCGTGGCGGCGCACGCCGAGCACCCGACGCTCGCCGAGAGCGTGAAGGTGCTGGCCAAGGCGCAGGCGGCGGTGCAGACGGTCGCGATGGCGATGATGGGCTGGTCGATGGGCGGCAAGCTGGCGCTGGTGCCGCTGGCGGCCAACCGCTTCCTCGAGATGATGAGCGAGCTGACGGTCGGCTGGCTGCTCCTCGAGGGCGCGTCGATCGCCGAGGAGAAGCTGAAGACGGTGGCCGCCGACAGCGACGACCACGCCTTCTACGTCGGCAAGCGCGCCGAGGCGATCTACTTCGCGCGGAACGTCCTGCCGGACGTGGCGACGAAGGCCGAGGTGCTCGCGGCCGAGGAGGACTCGGCGCTCACCATCCCCGACGGGGCATTCGCGGGCGTGTAGCTCGTCTGTCTGCGAGGGGGGGGCCCAATCGGCCCCCCCTTTTTCTTAATTTCTCCTTCGAATCAGACGTTCCCGTTCCCGTTTCCGTTCCCGTTCCCGTTCCTCTTCGTCCACCGGTGTTCGATTTCGTTCCCGTTGTCTTTTTCCTCCTGGGAGTAAGATGCGCGGCCGATGCGCTCCTTGCTGGTAGCCACGGTCGTCGTCCTCTCGTCCTGCGCCGAACAGCCCAAGAAGGTGGCGGTCGTCGCGGCCGTCGATCGCGACCCGGCGCTCGATCGCAAGCTGGCCGAGCACCGGGCGCTCATGGTGGAGCTGCGCGACAAGCAGGAGGCGTTTCTCGCCGCCGAGGTGGCGTACGAGCAGCGCAAGGGCGAGTACCTCGACGCGCTGTCCACCGGGCTCGCGGGGGCGCGCGGGGTGCGGCCGGTCGCGCTGAAGACCGTGCTCACGATGGCGGGCGAGCGCGGGGCGATCGGGAGCGACCTCGAGGCGTCGCTGCGGGCGGTGGGGGACGCGCTCCTCGAGCGGGCGGCCGCCGAGGGGAAGATGCTCGGCGTCGAGGGGAGGCTTTGGCAGGAGGAGGCCGAGGCGTGGGGCGGACACGCCGCGGCCGGGGCCCACGTCGCCTCGGACGTGCTGGCGCTGCGCGACGCGCTCACCAACCTCCACGTCGCTCAGAAGGCGCAGCAGGCGTCGCTCGGCGCCCTGGTGACGAAGGAGTTCGAGTTCAACGCATCGATCGGCGAGGACACCCACGCCCGCGACTTCGCCGACCGCCAGCTCACCCTGCTTCGCACCGACGTCGAGGGACGCTACGACGCGATGATCGAGGCGGCGAAGGTCTACGACGCCGCCTCCGACCGCGTGCACCGCCGGCTGCTCAAGGACCTGCCGCCCGGGAAGCCGCTCGCCGCCGACCGGATCCGCGCGCTCCTGATCGACCGCGACGCCGCCGCGGCCACCGTCGCCGCGGCGCGCGCGAAGCTGAAGGAGGCGGTGGTGCGGCGCGCCGAGCTGCGGCAGCGCGAGATCGCCCACGACGGCGAGATGGCCGCGCTCCTCGACGGCGCGTTCCGCGACGGCCCGGACCGCGACGCCTTCCTGCTTCGCATGCGCGACAAGCGCGACGAGGCCTCCGCCGCGCGCGTGGCCACGCAGAATGCGGAGACCGCGCTCGGCGCGGTGCGGAAGAAGATGGCCACCGTCGAGGGCGACATCACGGCGCTCGGGTACTGAGCGGGTTCGGGGATCCAGCTTCGGAGGGGAGGGGAGGGGAGGAAGGGCGGGGCGGTGGATTGGAGTCGGGGATCAGGCGTGCCCGTCGGCGGCGCCGTTCTCGTGGCCGGTGCGCGGCATCATCGTCGCCGCCTTGGACTTGCGTGGGCCGCGCTTGCGCTCGGACTTGGGCTTGCCGCCGACCTTCTTGTATTCCTCGGAGTTCTTGCCGTAGCGGGTGGCGACGCCGGTCAGGATGCGGTCGCACAGGTCGCGCACCGCCCCCGTGTGCTGGTGGAGCTGCGCGCGCGTCGCCGACAGCGCAGCCTCGGCCTGCTGGACCTTGGCGATCAGGCGGGAGTAGTCGTCGGCCGTCTTCTTGCCCTCGACGACCGAGACGCCGCCCGAGAGGTCGAGCTTCGCGTCGATGGTGACCATGCCATTGACGCGGGCGTTGAGGTGGGCGAGGAGGTTGTTGGCCTGCTTGTGGGTCTGCGACATGGTTGTTCCCCTTTCTCTGAATAGCGTTGTGGAGGCGTTTGTCGGGTGGGCGGTGGAGCAGCGGGCGTGCCAGCGAGGAAGGCCACGGCGGCCGCGGCGCTCGCCACGCCGGCGACGCGGCCGGCGTCAACCCCCCCGCGCGGCGCCAACGGCTTGACGCCGCGGGCGGACGGCGAGGGCGAATCCCGTCACGGGTCGTCGCTTGCCGATCCGGTCCGCGCGCGCACGCCGAACGCGCGGCCGGCGGCCCGTGACGATCGCTCGTCGCGCGATGGCGAAGGATCGTTGACGGATGGCGGTCGCGCGTTGGTTCCCGACGCTCGCTCGTTGGTTCGTAACGCTCGCTCGTTGGTTCGTAACGCTCGCTCGTTGGTTCGTAACGCTCGTTCGTTTGTCCGTAACGCTCGCTCGCTGGTGCGAAACGATCGCCCGTTGATGCCTGGCGATCGCTCCTTTGGCCGCGAGCTTCAATCGTCTGGCCGCTCGGGCATCATGAGGGTGGCGCTGCGTGCTTGACAAAGCCCCTCGGAGGGGAGCAGCGTCCGTGCAGGGACACGGGGCGAAAGTAGAAGGCATCGACGCGACTGCTCCACGGACTCGTGGCCACGATCGCCCGGCACTTCCCGGAAGGGGGATGAAAATGGTCGCCCACACGCTGCTCCGCCGCTGGCTCCCGGCGCTCGTAGTCGGCCTCTTTGGCGCCGCCGGCTGTTCGCGCGGCCCCACCACTATCGGCGTGCAGTCGAGCGCGATCATGAGCTGCCCCGACGGCGGCTGTCCCGATGGCTGGCTCCCGCCCGATGGCTGGCTCCCGCCCGATGGTTGGGTCCCGCCTGACGGCTGGCTTCCGCCCGATGGATGGATCGCGATGCCGCCCGATGGCAGCTGGACCGACGGCGGCACGCCCGGCGACGCCGCGCCGCCGTCTGACGGGCTGCCCGCCTCCGATGCCGCGCGCCTCACGGATGGCTGGGTGGGCGATGGCGGTTTCCCCGACGGCGGCCCGCCGCCCACCGACGCCATCCCGCCGCCTCCCGGCGATCTCGCCGCCAACCTCCCGGCGCCGCCCGACCTGGCCGGCGCACCAGATCTCGCCCCGGGTCGGGCGCAGCCCAACGGCACAGCGTGCGTGGCCACCGGCGATTGTCAGTCTGGGAACTGCTGGCGGGGGGTGTGCTGCGACCAGCCCTGCGCGGGCGCCTGCCAGTCGTGCGGCATGCAGGGATCGGTCGGCGCGTGCGCTCCCATGCCGCCTGGCAGTGCCGGCGATCCCTCGTGCGCCCCGCTGGTGTGCGACGGCTCCGAACCCGGTTGCCCGGGGCTTTGCCAATCCGACGCCGACTGTGAATCGGGCACTTGGTGCAACTTCGCGGGCCAGTGCGACCCGGTGCTCGCGGCCGGAGCCGTCTGCCTGCGCGGCGCGCAATGCCGGTCGGGCAACTGCGCCCAGGGCGTGTGCTGCGACTCCGCGTGCGCGGGCGCCTGCCAGTCGTGCAGCCAGAACGGGTACGTTGGATCCTGCCGCCCCCTCCCCCAGGGCGCGCCGGGGAGCCCTTCGTGTGCACCCTATCTGTGCTCCGGGGGGGCCGTGAATTGCCCGGCCTCCTGCCAGGTGGATGGCGATTGCGTCCAAGGCGGGGCGTGCGTCGCGGGCGCCTGCCTCGCGCACGCTGCCTTGGGAACCTCGTGCGTGTCGGCCGCGGACTGCGATTCCGGGAACTGCGCGCCCGGCAAAGAGGGCGGCTCAGGGATCTGCTGCGCTTCGCCGTGCCCGGGACCATGCCAGTCGTGTGCACAAGATGGATCCCTCGGGACCTGTCTGAACCTGGGGCCGGGGGTCGAGAAGGCCCCCTGCTATCCGTATCTTTGTACCGGCCTGTCGCCGGGCTGCCCTACCTCCTGCCAGGGAGATCAGGATTGTGCCTCGGGGTTCGGATGCTACGGTGGCAAGTGCGCCGTCGGCGCTCCCGGACCCGACCTGGGTAACGCCGCACCCAGCGATGCGAGCCTCGATGACGCTGCGGTTCAGGCGTGTTCCAACGGTTACAAGTGGTGCCCCAGCCTGGGCAGTTGCGGCCGCTGCTGTGACGCTTCGGAGTGCAGCAACCCGCCCGATTCCTGCTATCCCTCCCAGGCGGCGACCTGCACGAACGGGGTATGCACCTACTACGGGGCCGCCTGCCCGGGGGGCCAGGCTTGCCAAGCGGGAGCCTGCGGGACTTCGCCGATCACCTTCGCGGTCCGCGTGACGACCCCAATCCTCTTCTCGGCAAACATCCCCCGCCCGTACCTCACGGGACTGTTCGCGGTGCCGAACTTCGAGGCGACGCTCACGAATACTTCGGGGCAGCCGGTGGATGTCTCGGCGTCGCCCTGGAACGTCAATGTCTTTTCGATTACTCAAAATGGGACACCGCTTCTCGCCGATGGGGAGGGCTCCGCTCCTCCGAGCCGCCCGCGGGATGCGGCGGGGATGGCACTCCAGACGTTGCAGCCGGGGCAGTCCGTGTCGTTCTCCTTCAACGGGCTCACCGGTTGGGTGGAAAACGCTGGCACTCGAGGGTATCGGACCGGGCCGGACCCGACCGGCGCCTTCCAGGTCACTTTCCAGTATCGTTACTGGGGCAAGGACTTCGCCTTCGCCAACGTGTTTCACGGTCTCCTGACGTCTGTTCCCGTGTCATTCCAAATCCAGTAGGGGGGCCATCCGATGTCGCGCCGGATTCTGGCAATTGCTGCGGTTGCCCTGACCTCAGCCGTCTCGCCCTCGGCCTTCGCCGAGCCCACCATCTACCCGGGGGGCTTCGGAAAGAAATACGACCAGACCACACTCAAGGCATGGGCCGATGCCGCGTTCCAGACTTGCAAGCACTGCCCAGAATCCGATTGCATCACCGAGGAAGGCGATTGGGCGAACGTTGCAGACTGGGCGCAACGCCTCTGGGACTGTCAACTCAGCGGCAAAGACTCGCAGGGCAACGACACCGCATCCCATTGCCTCGCGATCACGGAGATGGGCGCGGACAGTACCTACAAGTTCGAAACGAGATGCCAAGGTGGCGTCGGGAAGAAAGCTTCGCAACTCCATGGGGGAAGCGCCGGGCCGGGGGGTGACCCCGAAATGTTTGTTTCGCCACTCGTAAGTCTTCCTATCGCCGCGACGGGGCGTAGGCTGCCGATCGGATCGCCCTGGCCCCTCCCCCAAAGCGGCCCTGCGAGCGCGAGGGCCGGGAGGTGGCCGGTGATCGCGCGGAGCGCCGCGACGAGCTCCAGCCCGAAGAGCAAATAGAAAGATCATCGCCGCGGTCGCGGGAATGCTTCGAATGGCACCTTCTCGTGGCGCGGCGGCGGGTCCCCTCGGCGGCGGCCGGCGCCCATCGCCGGCCGAGCAGGCTGGGCGGCGCCGCCGCCGGCGTCCCGAGTATCGCCCCCATGAACGGCGTCACCGGCGGCGCGCG
>JAJXSP010000396.1 GCA_021784515.1 Myxococcales bacterium
GATCTGCACCGACGGCGTCGAGGATCAGGACGAAACTGACGTGGATTGTGGCGGGGCGGCATGCCAGCCGTGCGGCGATCTCTGGAAGTGCCGCGTGAACGCCGACTGCAAGAGCGGAGTCTGCGCGTTCGGCGCGTGCACCTCCTGCTCCGATGGCGCCCGCGACGAGGACGAGACGGGCGTCGATTGCGGCGGCAAGCGATGCCCGCCCTGCGCCGACCTCGCGGGCTGCCTCGTCGCCGGCGATTGCACGAGCGGCGTCTGCTCGGGTGGCAAATGCGCCTCGTGCTCCGACGGCGCGAAGGACGAGGACGAGACGGACGTCGACTGCGGTGGAGCGCGCTGCCCGAAATGTGGGGATATAAAGGGTTGCATCGCGGCCGGGGATTGCGCGAGCGGCGTTTGCGACGACGGGCTTTGCGCCTCGTGCTCCGACGGGGCCAAGGATCAGGACGAGAGCGACGTCGACTGCGGAGGCAAGAGTTGCACGCCTTGCCTTTCTGGTGAGCAATGCAACCGTGCCGTCGACTGCAGAAGCGGCCTCTGCACGAACGGCCTGTGCATGCTCCCGCCCTCCTGCTCGAACGGTGTCAAGGACGGCGGCGAGACCGGCAAAGACTGCGGAGGCCCTGCGTGCGACCCCTGTGTCCCGGACCACTGCTTCGATGGCTGCATGGATGAGGACGAGAGCTTCATCGATTGCGGTGGCAGCTGTGCCAGGTGCGGGGGCGGAAGCGCGTGCAACACGCATGTCGATTGTCTCAGCGGGACCTGCATCGGCGGGTTCTGCGTCGGTATCCCGGCGTACTGCCATGACGGAAGGAAGGACAATGACGAGACGGACGTCGACTGTGGCGGTCCGAATTGCGTGATGTGCGAGAATGGAAGAGCCTGCGGCGTCGACGACGACTGCCGCAGCGAAGAGTGCCAGAACGGCACCTGCGCTGCGAGTGGAAGACTGTGCGAGACACGCGGTAACGCGTGCTGCAAGGGCTGCCAGGATGGCTTGGCTTGCAGCGCGTGGACCGGGTGCACGACGTGCTGCATTGACGGCCTGGGCTGCAACCCGGTGCCGGGCGGCAGCCCGTTCGGGAATGGAGAGGAGTGCGGCCCCACCGGCGGCTACTGCGACCATTGCATTCACCACGACTGCAGCCTCGGCTTCTGCCAGGGCGGGCGGGAAGGGGAACCGGAACCTCAGGGGTTTGGCTGCTACGGGCAGTTCCCGCTCGGACTGTGCCTCGGGACGAGCGAAACCGCCTGCGGCGCCTTCGGCGGCGACTGCCATTCTTGCGACCAGGGCCAGCACTGCGTGTTCGGACTGTGCCAGTAGGCGCTCGCGCCTGGATCCGGGGAGGAGGATCCACGAGCGGCCCGCAGCCTGCCAATATTCCAGCCATCACCCCGCCCGACCCTTGCGACCGCCGATCCGCGCCTTAATCAGCATCGTGACGGAGGTCCGCCGATATGAACCCTGCGCTCTCTGCCCTCGCCCGGTGGGGCCATGGGCCCAGCAAGATCCACTACGAAATGTTCGACCTCGAACGCAGCGCCGGCGAGGCGCGGGCGGGCGAGAAGCTGCGCAGCATCTACCACCGCGGGCAGGAGCTGGCGTGGGACGGACGCTCCGTGTTCGCGGCCGCGCTCGCGAAGCACGGGCCGATTCGCCTCGACGAGCGGCGGCGGCAGGCGCTCGGCCGCGTGTTCGAGGTGATCCTGTGGGGCGAGCTGGCGGCGTGGCGGATCTCCGCCGAGCTGGCCGCCGAGATCACGCCGCTCGAGGCGAAGATGGCGGCGACGGCGCAGGCGCACGACGAGGCGCGCCACTTCTACGTCATCCACGACTACCTCGAGGCGCTCGGCCACCACCCGACGCGGCTGCACGTGACGTCGCAGCGCGTGCTCGACCTCGTCCTCGACACGCCGGTGCTCGCCCACAAGCTCCTCGGGATGCAGCTGATGGTCGAGACGACCGCGCTGGCGATCTTCTCGCACGTCCGCGAGCGGGGGATCGAGCCGGTGCTGTGCGAGCTGCTCTCCTATTTCGAGCGCGACGAGGCGCGCCACGTCGGGCTCGGCATCCAGTACCTGCCCGAGCTGGTGCGCCCCATGTCGCGCGCCGAGGCGCTGGCGATGCTCGCCTTCCAGAGCGACATCCTGTTCTGGGAGGTCGCCGCGCTGAAGGTGCTGGAGCCCGATCTCCTCGCGCTCGGCATTCGACCGCAGGCGCTCCTGCGACGGGCGAAGGAGAAGCAGCTCGGCGCGTTCCGCGAGACGTGGGCGCGGCAGGGCCTGGGCTCCGACCCTTGGGCGGCGCGGGCGCTCATGCGCATGATCGACGTGGCCGAGAAGCTCATCTTCAAGGGGAGCGGCGACGGCTTCTGGGGGCGGTTCGAGGCCGCGTGGGCGTCGGCGCGCGGGGACGGGGAGCGACCGACTGCGGCGGTGAGCTAGTCGCGAGCTGGTCGGCGTCCGCCTGCCCGGGAAACCTCTCCGGATGCGCGTCGACGTGGCCCCCGGCGTTCGGATCGACCTTCTGCGGCTTCGGCTTCTCGAACTTCCAACACGCACTCGCCGTGCGGATCGGGATCGCCTCGATGTCGGGCCGGCGCGGCCAGTCGACGTAGTGCGCGAGGTAGAACGCGCCGCCGAAGTGGCCGAGCAGCGCCAGGCCGACCAGCGCCGTCATCGTCCAGTCGAGGTCCCGCACGAGCGAGCCGCGCACCGACGGTGGAAGCTGTGGGCGCGGCTGCACCGGCGGCGCCGCCACGAGCTGGAAGAGCACGCCGACGTCGCCGATCGTCACGCGCCCGCGCGCGCGGTCGCCGAGCGGCACCAGGAAGGCGCCGCGGTCGCGCGACGCGGTCCGCGCCAGCTCGGCGAGCGGTACCGGCGGCGAGCCCGGCTCGAGCGCCACGCGCCCGTCCATGCCGTCGGCGAAGCGGAGCGCGTAGCCCCCGCCGGGCGCCGGCTCGAACAGCGTGAAGGCCCGCGGCAGCGCGCTTGGGCCTGGCACGGCGAAGGTGCTCGCCGCGGACTGTCCCACCGTGACGTCGTGCCGCTCGCCGACCAGCCGCTCCTCGACGACCTTGCCGCCCTGGACGATGGCGACGCGAAGGACCCGCCTTCGCGCCGCGCACCCTGCCGTCTCGCGCTCGTCGCCGGGCGCCATCGGCAATCGCGGTGCCGGCGCGCCGATGGCGGCCCGGCGCGGTCCGGCGTCGAAAACTCAACGGGCGAACGCGCGCGCCTGTCGAGACCTCGCCGCTCCGCCCGAGGTTCCGGGAGCCGGCGGTTTTCGAGGAGGTCAGGAGGGCGGCGGCGCGCCCGGCGTTACCGGTAGCCTTCGGCGAAGGTGGCCTCGAGCTTCACTTCCTTCCCGTCGCGCAGCACCACGGCCGTCACCGTCTCGCCGGGCTTCGACTCGTTCAGCACGTACATCAGGTCCTCGACGCTGCCGACGGCGTGCGGGCCGAGCCGCACGAGGATGTCGCCGCGGCGCAGGCCGGCCTTCTCGGCGGCGCCGCCCGCGCGCACGCCGGCGAGCAGCACGCCCTTTTGTCCGCCGGGCGGGCCGGCGTAGTCGGGGACGGTGCCGAGCGAGGCGTTGAAGCTGCGCTGGTCGCCCTGCGGCGCCGGCGCCGGCACCGAGCGGTAGGTGAGCTTGCCCGGCCGCTCGTCGACGGCGAGGGCGGTCGCGGCGGCCACCTCGGCGACCTTCGCCAGGCCGGCGGCGTTGATCTTCGCGGCGGTGTCGCTCGGCTTGTGGTAGTCGCCGTGCGGGCCGGTGAAGAAGAAGAGCACCGGCGCGCCCGCGGCGTAGAAGGGCGTCTGGTCGCTCGGGCCGTAGCCGTCGCCCGAGGCGGCGCACTCGACGGCGGCAGCGGCGCAGGCGCGCTCGACGATCTCCTTCCACTCCGGCGCCGAGTCGGCGCCGAGCACGGTCAGGCGGTTGGCGCGCAGGCGGCCGACCATGTCGAGGTTGAGCATCGCCACCACGTCGCCCATCGCCAGCCCTGAGGTGGGGTGGTGGGTGAACCACGTCGAGCCGAGGTCGCCCTCCTCCTCGCCCGAGAAGGCGATGAACACCACGTCGCGCGACAGCTCGGCGCGGTGCTCCGACAGCGTGCGCGCGATCGCCAGCACCGCCGCCACGCCCGAGGCGTTGTCGTCGGCGCCGAGGTGCGGCTCGTGCTTGTCGGGGGCGAGCGAGTAGCGCCCGCCGAGGCCGAGGTGGTCGTAGTGCGCGCCGATCACGATCACCCCCGGCTGCTTGTTCGGCGCGCCGGCGGGGAGGCGCGCGATCACGTTGTCGGCGTCGGAGAGCTCGGGCGCGAGCTTCACCGTCACCGCGGCCTCGACGGGCTTGCCCGCCTCGAGGCGCGCCATCACCGGCGCGAGCGCCGCGCGCGTCACCATCACCACCGGGATGCCGGCGTCGCCGTAGCCCTCCGGCTCGACGGCGGGCAGCTTCGCCTCCGTCGGCGGCTGCCACTCCTTCATCGTCGCGCGCACCGGGCGCGCCGGCCAGTCGACCACGACGAGCGCCGTGGCGCCGTGCTCGCGCGCGAGCCACGCCTTGTGCCGCAGGTCGCCCGCCCGACGCGCCAGCTCCGTCGTGGCGAAGCCGTGCTGCGCGGTCGCCGCCGCCTTCGCCGCCGCGCTCCCCGGGGCGGGCTCGGAGACGAAGCGCCGCACCATCACGATCTTCCCCTTCACGTCGCGGCGGGCGTAGTCGTCCACGCCCATCTCCGGCGAGACGACGCCGTAGCCGGCGAGCACCGCGCGGCCCTTCACCGCGCCCGAGGTGGAGAAGCCGAGCGGCACGAGCGCGTCCTTCGGCAGCGGGGCGCCGCCGAGCGAGGCGCTGGTCTCCGCGCCGACGGTGACGCGCGTGGTGACGGGGAAGCGCTGGAAGAAGCCGCTCTCGCCGGCGGGCTGGAGGCCGAGCGCGGAGAAGCGCTGGGCGATGTAGTCGCGCGCCGCGACGAGCCCCCTGGTGCCGACGCCGCGCCCCTCGCGCGCCGGGTCGGCGAGCCACGCCACGTCGTCGCGCGCCCGATCGGCGGCGCTCTCCGCCCCGACGGGCGGACCGTCCACCCACCGCGCGAGGAACAGGTTGGTGTCGTGGCGGCCCGCCGGCGTGGCGCGGTTCGAGGCGAAGGCGAGGTACTTCCCGTCGGGCGAGAACATCGGGAAGCCGTCGAAGCCCGGCGCGTGCGTCACCTGCTCGAGGTGCGTTCCGTCGATGTCCACCGCCCACAGGTCGAACTCGCGCCCGCGCGGGTCGCCCACGTTCGACGAGAAGATGATCCGGTTGCCCGACGGGAAGAAGTACGGCCCGAACGACGCGGCGCCGAGCCACGTCACCTGCTGCGCCTCGCTGCCGTCGGCGTTGGCCACCATCAGCTCCAGCTTCGACGGCCGCACCAGCCCCTTCCCGAGCAGCGCGCGGTACTCGTCCAGCTCGGGCCCCGGCTTCGGGCGCGAGGCGCGCCACACGATCTTCGTGCAGTCGCGGCTGAAGAAGGCGCCGCCGTCGTAGCCGGGCGTGCTCGTGAGCCGGGTGAGCCCCGAGCCGTCGAGCCGCATCTTGTACAGGTCGAGGTCGCCGTCGCGGGTGGAGGTGAACACGATCCAGCCGTCCTTCGAGATGGTGGCCTCGGCGTTGTAGCCGGGCGCCGGCGCGAGCGGCCGCACGTCGGATCCGTCGGGCCGAGCCGTGTAGAGCTGATAGTCGTAGAGCGCCCAGGTGTAGCCCTGCGAGAGGTCGGGCGGCGGCGGGCAGGTG
>JAJXSP010000397.1 GCA_021784515.1 Myxococcales bacterium
GTCGCGGAGCGCCGCCGACGTCGGGAAGGCGCCGACGGTGTAGCTGGCGCCGTCGAAGCGCGGCGCCGGCAGGGGCGTCTCGCAGCGACCACGACCACACGCGCCGGAGAGGCAGTCGGTGCCGCGCGTGCACGCGAGCCCGCCGGCGCAGGGGGCGCAGGAGCCGCCGCAGTCGACGTCCGTCTCGTCGCCGTCGCGCGCGCCGTCGCGGCAGGTGGTCGGGCCGCCGGTAAAGCCGAGGTCGCCGCCCGCCGCGAGATCGGACGGCGCGGCGCCTCCCCGGCAGCCCGCGGCGAGCAGCGCGACGAGGCTCACGATCCCTGGGAGCGTGTGAGGCTCGGAGCGCATGGCGGACCGGGAATTATCCGCCGCGCCATCGGGAGCGGCAAATCGGCGGGCGCCGTCATGGTAGGACGCCGGGCGCACCGGCCGCCGCCACCCTGCCCCGCTCGAGCACGATCACGCGGTCGCCCATCGCCCGCGCCTCGTCGAGCTGGTGCGTCACCTGGAGCGCGGGCAGCCGGGCCTCGTCGACGAAGCGGCGCACCTCCTCGCCCAGCTCGCGGCGGAGGTCGGCCTGCAGCGCGGAGAAGGGCTCGTCGAGGAGGAGCACCGCCGGCTCCATCGCGAAGGCGCGGGCGAGGGCCACGCGCTGCGCCTCGCCGCCGGAGAGCGTGGGCGGCGTGCGCGCGGCGACGTGCGCGACCTTCATCCGCTCGAGCAGCTCGAGGGCGCGGCGGCGGCGATCGGGGCGCGGCCGCTCGCGCGGGACGCCGAACTCGACGTTGCCGAGCGCGCTCAGGTGGGGAAACAGCGCGAGCCGCTGGAACACCAGCGCCGCGCGGCGCGCGTGGGCGGGGCGGTCGATGCCGGCGCGCGCGTCGAACCATGGCTCGTCCGCGAGCGCGATGCGCCCCTCGGCGGGACGCACGAGGCCGGCGATGGCGCCGAGCGCGGTGGTCTTCCCCGCTCCCGACGGGCCGAAGAGGATGGTGATCCCCGGCGGCACCTCGAAGGCGGCGTCGAGGGTGAAGCGATGGCCGCCGTCGCTGCGCTCGATGCGCGCGCGCACGCTCAGCGTGCGGTTCACGCGCGGCGCCTCGCCAGCCGGTTCACCGCGTAGAGCGCCGCCACCGCGGTCGCCGTGAGGACGAGCGCGAGCCCGAGCGCCTCCGTCTCGCGCTGCGCCTGGATCGCGTCGTAGATCGCCAGGGTCGCCGTCTGCGTCTCGCCGGGGATGTCGCCCGCCACCATCAGCGTCGCGCCGAAGTCGCCGAGAGCGCGCGCGAAGCCGAGGGTGACGCCGGCGATCACGCCGCGCGCTGCGAGCGGAAGGCGCACGGTGAAGAAGGCGCGCAGCGGCCCGGCGCCGAGGGTGCTCGCGGCGTCGACGAGCACCGGGTCCACCTCCTCGAGCGCGGCGCGCGACGACTTCACCACCAGCGGCAGCGCCGACACGGCGGCCGCGATCACCGCCCCCGCGCGCGTGAAGACGATCGGCGATCCGGTGAGCGCCTCGACGGCGTGGCCGATCGCGCTGCGGCGCCCGAGCGCGACGAGGAGGTAGTAGCCGAGCACCGTCGGCGGGAGCACCATCGGCGCGGTCAGCAGCGCGTCGAGCAGCTCGCGCCCCGGGAAGCGCCGGTGGCCGATCAGCGCGGCGAGGGCGATCCCCACCGCGGCAGCGACGAGCGTGGCGACGACGGCGATCTCGAGGGAGAGCGCGAGCGGCGTGAGGTCCATCAGCGCGCGTCACCCGGCAGCCCGAAGCCGTGGCGGCGCAGGATGGCGCGCCCCTCGTCGGAGAGGACGAAGTCGTCGAAGCGGCGCCCCTCGGCGGCCCGCGGCCCGCACGCGACGAGTGCCTGGTCGAGCGGAGCGTGGCGCTCCGCGGGGACGGGCAGCGTCCGGCCGCCCGCGCTCTCGGCCAGCGAGCCGGCGACGATCGCCACCTCCGCGTTGCCCGACTGCGCGAACTGGAGCGCCTGCTGCACGTTCTCGCCGAACACCAGGCGCGGGCGCAGCCCGTCGAGGATGCCTGCCGCGGCGAGCGCCTGCTGCGCGGCGATGCCGTATGGCGCGTGCTGCGGGTTGGCGATGGCGACGCGACGGAAGCGCGCGTCGGCGAGGTCCTCGAGCGAGCGGGGCGCGACGACGGGGCTGTCGCGACGCCACCAGATCACCAGCTGGCCGCGCCCGTAGAGCGCGCGGCTGTCGGCGCGGCAACGCCCGGCGCGGACCACCTCGTCGACGTACGCGGTGTTGGCGGCGGCGAAGGCGTCGAACGGCGCGCCCTCGTCGATCTGCTTCGCCAGCAGCCCCGACGAGCCGAAGCTGAACACCACGTGCCGGCCGGTGCGGCGCTGAAAGGCCGCGCCCGCCTCGGTGAAGGCGCCCGCGAGGTCGGCCGCGGCGGCGATGCGCAGCGGGCCGCCCTCGACGGGCGCGGAGCGGTGGCAGCCGGCGCAGAGGAGCGCGATCGCGAGCGACGCGGGGCGCAGCACGCGCCATGCGTACCAAAGCGATCCCGATCGGACAAGGACGCCGCCGACGCGTGGGCTCAGGAACGGCGCGCCGCCCGCACGTCGAACATCATCGCGTCCACCAGGCGGACGGCGTCGGCGATGTTCGCGATCCGCGCGCGATCGCCGTCGACGATGATCTTCTCGACGTGCCCGCTTTCGTCGCGCAGCGGCCCCGGGATCGAGGCGCGCGGCGCCGGCGCGCGAGGCGGCACGGGGATCGTCGAAAGGTCGATCCCGTGCTTGCCGGCGAGCGCGCGCATGTCGGCGAGCGTGTCGTCGTAGCTCGCCGGGTCCATGTTGATGTTCGCGGCCATCCGCGCGAGCACCGCCTCCATCCGAACCACGAGGCGCGGATCGTCCGGGAAGAGGATCCGGCGGGCCAGCAGCTGCTCGTTGGCGATGCCCGCAGCCAGCGTCGTCATCTCGCCCAGCTCGGGGGCGGTCCAGCCGGCGAACGGCGCCTCGCGCGCGAACTCGTCGATCGCGCTGCCGGCGCCGCGGAAGCTGCGGAAGGTGCCCGAGATGCCGATGCTGTGGCGCGAGGTGCCGGTGACCGAGAGCGGACGATCGACGCGGACCGCGCGATCGACTGCCCACGTGTTGGCGATGCCGGAGAAGACGTCGGGCGAGAGGGTGGCGAAGTAGCGGCCGGCCTTCGCGCGCACCTTCTCGATCACCGAGCGGTGGACGAAGGCCGAGTAGATCATCGGCAGCTCCGAGTAGGGGAGCGCTCCGCGGTAGAACGCCTCGAGCGTCGGGATGGAGTGCAGCACCTCGCCGCCCTCCTCGCTGCGCGGGAGGGTGACGAAGAGGCGGTTGCGGTTGGGGACGACGATCGTGTCGGGCCACCAATAATAGTGCGGCCGCCAGGTGAGCACGGGGGCGCCCGTGCCGGCGATCGCCATGTCGGCGAACCAACAGGCGTCGGGGAGGATGCCGTCGTCGTCGCCCAGCACGGTGACGTAGTCGCCGGTGGCGGCGGCGAGCGCCCGCTCCCAGTTGTCACTCATGGGGAGGACATCGTCGGTGCCGGCGAGGTGCACGCGGGGCGATCCGCCGGCGCGGACGATGGCCGCCGTCTCGGGATCGTTGCCGTTGTTCTGGACGACGATCTGGAGATCGTCCCACTCGACGGCGAGCGCCGTGGCGAGCGCGTGCCGGAGCGTGTCGGGCCGGCGGCGGGTCGGAATGACGATGGAGAAGCGGGTCGCCATGGGGGGCTCTCGGCGGGCTCGCCGTCGGGGCAGAGCTTTGCCGCGCCCCGGGCGGCTGTCAATCGCGGCGCGCAGGCGATCGTCGCGTGGAAACGAGACAGCGCATCCCGGTTCCTCTATCATCCCCGCCCATCGAACCGTCCCGGACAGCCGTCGGAAGAACCCTCGTCGCGGCGCTCCTCCTCGCGGCCGCGCCCGCGGTCGCGCGCCTGCCCACCGACGGAGCGCGCCTGCCGGATGGGCCGCCGTCGAAAGACGGGCGCGACGCGACGCCGCGGCCCGCCGCGAGGCCCCGGGCCGCATCGCGAGACGCGAGCCGCGAGCCCGACCTTCCCCGCCTGCGCCAGGTGATCCGCGGCGCCCTCTACCGCTCGGGCTCGCCGACGGAGGGCGGGCTACAGCGCGTGTGCCGCGCGGGCTGGAAGCGCGTCTACTCGATCTACGGGCCGCGGACCACCTCCAACGGCCTGCGCAACCAGGCGATGATCGAGACCGGCCGCGACGAGCGGCGCTGCGACGGCCCCGACGGCGAGCCGCGCGTCCTCGAGTGGCGCTCGGGCACCGCCAGCCGCAACCACAGCATCCCGCTGATCCTCCGCGACGTGCGCGACAGCATCCGCGAGCCGTCGCAGGGGCCGGTGCTGATCCATTGCTGGAACGGGTTGCACTACGCGGGAATGATCTCGGCGATGGCGCTGCGCCAGTTCTGCGGGTTTTCGGCCGACGAGGCCGAGGCCTACTGGCGCGCCAACGCGAACTTCAGCACCCGTTACCCGCGCATCATCCAGCACATCCGCGCCTTCCGCCCCGACGCCGGCCTCGCGCTCACGCCGGCCGAGCGGCGGCACGTGTGTCCCGACCCCGGCCATCTCCTCGCGGCGCGGGAGGCGCTTCCCCCTTGACGCGGGGGACGGAAAGTCGTACCTCCCGATCGAAATGAGTTCATTGGGAGGAGGGCCCGGGATCCACGGTCCACTCGCCGGCGTGCCGGTGCTGCGCGACGCCCCGCGCCCGCGGCCGGCACCCCGTCGCGACACCGACGGTGACACCGACGCCACGAACGTCGAGGGGATCGAGGGCGCCGGCGAAACGCAGGAGACGCAGGGCGACGTGGCGGCGCGGCTGCCTCCACCGCCGAAAGCGCCGAGCGGATCGCCGTTCACCGGGGGGTCTTCACCGCTCGTCGAGGAGAGCGTCCAGACGGCGGCGACGAGGGGAAACTCAATCCGCCCGGCGCCGGTCGAAATCCCACCGGCGCGCGCGCTCGCCTCCTATGCCGCCTACGGCGGCTCGTCCACGGGAACCGGCAGTGGGGGGGCAGCCGGCCGCACGTTCTCGAGCACCTCGGTCCCGGTCCGGCCTGCACCGACGACGGGCGCTACGAAGTCGGGCTGAGCACGACCCGTCGGGCGCGCTCGCCGAAATTCCCTTGACTGCCGCCCGTCGCACACTATCCGCTTAGTCGTACAGAGGTCGTCCGATGGGCAGCGGCGGGGCCCGGTTCGAGGAAGGTGAGTTCTGGTTCGCGGAGGTCGAGGACCTGCGGGCCGATCTCGGCGCCTACCTCCGCCACGGGATGATCCGGGGCGCCGAAGACGATCACACCCTCCCGCCGCTCGAGCCGTTCCCCTTCGTCCTGCGTCTCCCCGACGGAAACCAGCTCTCCTTGACGGGCCAGGTGGTGACGACGCAGGGCGCGGTCGTGGTGCGCATCCTCGACTGGGCGCCCGAGCACCTTCAGGCGGTGGAGGCTGCGGCGGGCGGCCCGTCGAGCGGCGCGGCGGCCGGCGCGAGTCAGGCCGTCCCCCGGTGGCGCGAATCGATCCCGTTCTCCCCGACCCCGGCGCCTCCGCCAGCCCGGGCGTCGTCGCTGCCGCCGGGTCCGCCGGAGCATCGGCGTTCCCTGATCACGCCGGCGCCCATCCGCGCCGCTCCCGCGCAGCGACCGCTCGCGGGGTACCCGACGCCCGCGCCGCCGCCGGCGCGCCCTATCGAGCCGCGCC
>JAJXSP010000398.1 GCA_021784515.1 Myxococcales bacterium
TCGACGCGATGAAGCAGGGGGCCTACGACTACCTCTCCAAGCCCTTCGATCCCGACGACGCGGCGCTGGTGGTGGCGCGCGCCGCCGAGCGCAAGCGGCTGCGCGACGAGGCGAGAAACCTGCGGCGCGAGCTGGCCGGGGTGTACGGCTTCCACCAGCTCGTCGGCAAGAGCGCGCCGATGCGCGAGGTCTACGCGCAGCTCGAGCGCGCGGCGGGCCTCGACATCACCGTCCTCCTCATCGGCGAGACCGGCACCGGCAAGGAGCTGGCGGCGCGGGCGATCCACGACCAGAGCGCGCGCAAGGAGCGGCGCTTCGTCGCGGTGAACTGCGGCGCGCTGCCCTCCGAGCTGGTGGAGAGCGAGCTGTTCGGGCACGTCCGCGGCGCCTTCACCGGGGCGCAGGCGCAAAAGGCGGGACTGTTCGAGGAGGCCGAGGGCGGCACGATCTTCCTCGACGAGATCGGCGAGCTGCCGCCGCTCATGCAGGTGAAGCTCAACCGCGCGCTGCAGGAGAAGGAGATCCGCCGCGTGGGCGACACGCGCACGGTGAAGATCGACGTGCGGGTGATCGCGGCGACGCACCGCGACCTGCGCGCCGAGGTGCAGGCGGGCCGCTTTCGCGAGGACCTGTTCTATCGCCTCAACGTCTTTCCGGTGCGGCTACCGTCGCTGCGCGAGCGGCGCGACGACGTCCCGCTGCTCGCCGCGCACTTCCTCGACAAGCACTCGCGCGCGCTCAAGCGCGGGATCGCCGGCTTTCAGGCCGAGGCGCTGCGCGCGCTCACCGGCTACGCCTGGCCGGGCAACGTGCGCGAGCTGGAGAACGCCGTCGAGCGGGCGATCGCGGTGGCGCGCGGCGACGAGGGCTATGAGATAGGGGCGCGCGACCTGCCGCCCGAGGTGAACGCGCTGCAGGAGGGCCCGCTCCCCGCCGACGTGCTGGTGCGGATGCCCTACCGCGACGCCGTCGGCGTGGCCCGCGACCGGGTGTCGCGCGACTATCTGGTCGCGCTCATGCGGGAGTTCGGCGGCAACGTCACCCGCGCCGCCGAGCGCGCGGGGATGGAGCGCGAGAGCCTGCACCGGCTGCTCAAGCGGTACGGCGTGCGATCGGACGAGTTCAAACGCGAGTAGGCCGTCATCGGGTTTCCCGGCGAAGAAGCTCGATGACCTTCCCGCGCGCTCCGCCGAGGAGCGGTCGGCCATGGCCGCTCAGGAGGTTCTCGTAGGGCACCGCGCGAGCGTGGAATGCGCGCAGCGACTCGAACGCCTGCGCGAGGTCCACCGTGTAGGTGGAATAGGGCGGTGCGAGTCCCTGCCGCAGCGTCAGCGGCGGGCGCGCCGCCAGCAGCATGTCCCCCGAGAAGAGCGAGCCCGTCGGCGGGTGGCGGAAGAACAGCGAGCCCTCGGTGTGACCGGGCACCCAATGCACTTCGAGGCCCGCCACCGTGTCGCCGTCCTCGAGCGCGCGATCGACGTACACCCGCGCCGGGAGTCGATTCTCGATCGCCGCGAGGAGGCCCGCGATGCGGGAGCCCCGACCGCGCCGGAGCGCCTGTCGCGGAGCCGTGCCGTCGAGGATCGCGGCGTCGGCGCGATGGGCATGAATCGCCGCACCGAACCGGCGCTGCAGGAATGCGGCATTCCCCGCGTGATCGGAGTGGCGGTGGGTGAGCAGGACGCCGCGGAGATCGCCGGGCCCGATCCCGGCGGCGCGCAGCTCGCGGAGCAGCGTGGGCCGCTCCACGAAATGGCCGCAATCGATCAGCCATCGATTGCCGGGCCCGTCGTCGAGGAGATAGACGTTCGAGATGCGGATCCGGTGGAGGTGGTGCAACGAGGGGGCGATGGGACGCATGGCGCGCGGATCCTATCGCGTCACGCCGCGCCTGCCCTCACCCACTTCGCTTCGCGAAACGACCCTGCGAACCAGCCCCCCGAACTTCGCGCTCCCGCCATGCGCTGTCGTCGGGTAGATTCGCCGCCAGACCGCAATGCACGACGATCCCGCCAGACTCAAATCCCGACTCCTCAACGGCCTCTTTGGCGGCCAGCTCGCCGACGTGCGGCGGCTGCTCGGCGAGATCGGCGCCGCGGGCGCGCTCGCCGAGCCGATCGCGATCGTATTCGAGCGGCTCTCCCCGGCCGAGGCCCACCAGCTCCGCGAATTCCGGCCCGGCCCGACGGTGGGCCACCTCCTCGAGGGGTTCGCCCATCACGGCGGCAAGTCGATCCTGCAGCGCCGCACCAACCGCCAGCTCCGGATCCGCGTCGGCGAGGTGCTGACCTCGCTGCTGGCCGCCCGGCGAGGGGCGTCGCCGCCGAGCGCGCCGCCGGGGACCGGACCGCTCTTCCCCGACGGGGCGGCGCTCGATCGCTGGGCCGCCGAGCGCGGGCTGCAGGGCGAGCTCGGCCACCCGGTGGTGGGGAAGTTCATGCGCAGCCTCGACGTGCTGACGCACGCGATCCTGGTACGCCAGCGGCCCACCCCGTCGCTGCGCGATCTGCTCCTCGACGACGGCGAGCGCGGGCGCCTCTCGCGCGTGCTCTCCGAGAACGGCTTTGCGACGGCGCGGACGCTCGCCGAGGGGTGGATCGCGCAGCGCACCGAGGAGACCGACCGCGTGCTGCTCGAGGAGCGCACGCGCCTCGCGGCGCTCCCGGCGGTCGCGTTCGATCCCGACTACCAGCGCCTCGCCGAGACGATCCGGAAATTGCACCGCGAGGCGCGGGCGCACACGCTGCCGCCGCCGAGCCTCGCGACGCACGACCGCATGCTGTTCTGGAGCGGGCAGCCGGAGACGATCGTCGTCAAGATCGACGACGGGCGGGAAGAGCGGGTGGCGATCGACGTGAGCCGGTTCCCCGACTCCGCGCCCAGCGTTTACTGCTCCTGCCACGCGCCGGCGTGCTCGCACCGCGTCGGCGCGCTGCAAATCACGCTCGAGGTGTTGCTCGGCGCGCGCGAGACCGAGGGTCGGCCGCTCAAGGTGTTCCTCTCGACACCGCGCTGGCGGAAGCACCTGGCCGGACTGGACGCGGCGCTGGTCGCGCCCGAGGACGAGCCGCCGCAGCGCGTGACCTTCCGCGTGCAGCCCTGGCCGGGCGACGCGCGACTCCACGTCTACGTCCACAAGCCGCTCAAGTCGGGCGCGTGGTCGGCCGGGTCGCGCATGAGCGACAGCGCGCGCCTGCCCGATGACGAGGCGCGCCTGGCGAAGCGGGTCGGCGCGTTGATCGACGCGGACGACGCGTGGAGCGCGATCGAGCTGCTCATCGGCACCGATCGCCTGTTCCTCGACGGCACGCTCGACCGGCCGCTCACCGTGCGGCGGGGCCGGCTCACCGTCACCGTGGAGCATGACGGAGATCTGCTGCGCCTCGCGCCGACCGTCGACGGCGCTCCCCAAAGCGCCGAGGCGTTCAGCGGTCGACGCGGCCGCCGCCTGGTGCACGTCGATGGGCGCGCGCACGCCTGCGTGCTCGTCGAGCTGACCGCGGCGCAGGAGCGCCTGCTCGCGTGGCTCGGGCGCGAGCAGCCCGCGTTCCCGGCGGAGGCGGTCGCCGAGCTGGCGCCGCGCTTCCAGATGCTCGAGCGCGCCGCGCCGCTCTCGTTGCCGCCCGACCTGGAGGGAGAGTCGGTCGATCCGGAGCCGCGGCCGGTGCTGCGCCTCCAGCCGCTGCCGTCGGGGATCGCCGGCGCGATCGTGGCGCGGCCGCTCCCCGGCGTCGAGCTTCCGCCGGGCGAGGGGCCGGCGCGCGTGAGCGCGTTCGTCGACGGGCGGCGCGTCCACGCGGCGCGCGATCTCGACGCCGAGCGGACGCGCGCCGAGGCGGTGGAGTCGAGCCTGCCGCTGGGCGCCGCGCTGAGGCCCGAGCCCTTCCGCTTCGAGCTCGCCGGCGACGACGAGGCCCTCGACCTGCTCGCGGCGACGCACGGCCGCGACGATTTCGTCGTCGAGTGGCCCGCCGGAGCGATGCCGAAGAAGGTGGTCGCGACGGCCGGCGTCGCGTCGCTGCGGGTGCAGATCCAGGATCGCCGCGACTGGTTCGGCGTCACGGGCGCGGTCGATGTCGGAGAGGGCGAGATCGAGCTGGCCGCGCTCATCGAGGCGGTGCGCGCCGGACGCCGCTACGTCGCGCTCGAGGGGGGACGCTTCGCGGCGATCGAGCGCGCGCTGCGGGACCGCCTCGCCGCGGTGGCCGATCTCCTGTTCGCGGGCCGGGGCGGGCTCGAGGCCGGTCTCGGCGCCGCGCCCGCGCTCGCCGCCCTCGCCGACGCCGCCGCCGAGGCCGAGCGCAGCGAGAGCTTCCGCGCGCGGGTCGAGAAGCTCCGCACCGCCGCCGCGCTCGATCCCCCGCTCCCCGACGGCCTGCGCGCCACGCTGCGGCCCTATCAGATCGAGGGCTATCGCTGGCTGATGCGGCTCGCCGCGTGGGACATGGGCGGCGTGCTCGCCGACGACATGGGCCTCGGCAAGACGGTGCAGGCGCTCGCCGCCGCGCTCGCCCGCGCGCACCTCGGGCCCGCGCTCGTCGTCGCCCCGACCTCGGTGTGCGGCAACTGGCTCGACGAGGCGGCGCGCTTCGCACCGTCGCTGCGCCCGATCCTCTACCGCGAAACCGATCGCGCCGAGGTCCTGCTCCGCCTCGGGCCGAGCGACCTGCTCGTCACGAGCTACGGGTTGTTGGTGCGCCACGCCGAGGAGCTCTCGCGCACGCGCTTTTCGACCCTGATCGTCGACGAGGCGCAGGCGGTGAAGAACCCGGCGACCCGACGGGCGCGGGCGGTGCGCGACCTCGACGCCGGCTGGCGCATCGCGCTCTCCGGCACGCCGGTCGAGAACCACCTCGGGGAGCTGTGGAGCCTGATGCGCGTCGTGACGCCCGGGCTGCTCGGGAGCTGGGAGCAGTTCCGCGATCGCTTCGCCGCGCCGATCGAGCGCGACCGCGATCCGCGCCGCCGCCTCGCCCTCGCCCGCGCGGTGCGGCCGTTCATCTTGCGTCGCAGCAAGGCCGAGGTCGCCCCCGAGCTGCCGCCGCGCACCGAGATCCGCCACGCCGTCGCGTTCTCCGTCGAGGAGCGGCGCCTCTACGACGCCGTGCGCCTCGCCGCGCTCTCGCAGCTCACGGCGCCCGACGACGGCCCGAAGGACCGGCGCTTCCAGGTGCTGGCGGCGCTCACGCGGCTGCGCCAGCTCGCCTGCCACCCGCGCCTGTTCGACGAGAAGTCGGCCGTGCCGTCGTCGAAGCTGGCCGCGCTGCTCGACCTCGTCGACGAGCTGCGCGAGGGCGGCCACCGCGCGCTCGTGTTCAGCCAGTTCACGAGCCACCTCGCGCTGGTGCGTGAGGCGCTGGACGAGAAGAACGTCACCTACCTCTATCTCGACGGGCAGACGCCCGAGAGCGAGCGGCGCCGCCGCGTGGACGCCTTCCAGAAGGGCGAGGGCGAGCTGTTCCTCATCTCGCTCAAGGCGGGCGGGACCGGCCTCAACCTCACCGCCGCCGACTACGTGATCCACCTCGACCCGTGGTGGAACCCGGCGGTCGAGGATCAGGCCTCGGACCGCGCGCACCGCATCGGACAGACGCGGCCGGTGACGGTCTACCGGCTGGTGGCGCAGGGCACGATCGAGGAGGCGATCCTCGCGCTGCACGACGACAAGCGCGACCTCGTCGCGGGCGTGCTCGACGGCAGCGACGCGGCGGCGCGGCTGTCCACCGAGGAGCTGGTCGA